>DASVEU010000151.1:0-2340 GCA_036380395.1 Gaiellaceae bacterium | reverse complement strand
TACCGACGAATGCCGAAGCCCAGAGCGTCACCGTGACGAGCGCGGCAGCGAGCGCCCGACGGTCGTCGCTTCGAGCCGACGTGGCCGGGAGGAAAAGCGGTTCGCTCACGGCCACTGGTGAAACGTGCCTGAGCAAGGCTGTGTGAGGTCGGGGCCACCCCTTGGCGCTCTGGCGGGCACAGGGAGGGCATTCGTTACTCTGGTCTCGCGGGTCGAGCGTGAGACCGACCGAGGGAGGACGGCGACAACCCACGGCGAATGAGCGCGGTTCGACCAGGTAAGGGGAAGAACATGGGACTCGGAACTGAGACACTTGCTGCAGTCGTGCGCACTGGGTTCGCGCGGACGCCGGAAGGGGCGCGCTTCCGCCGCCGTGTACTCGCGGTTGGCGCGTTCGGTTTGCTCCTACTGGGCTTCCTGGCCGCGATCGGCTTTGCCAGGCTCGTTCTCTTGGGCGCCGGCACCGTCCTCGTCCTCGCTGTCGGCGCCGTCCTAGTGCTTGTCGGTGGGGCCGTCGTGCTGCCGCGTCTCCGGCGAGCACGGCCACAGATCCCGCGACCCCGCCTTGCCCATATCGCGGGCCGGTCCGGCTCCGCTTTCGGGGAGCTCATTCGGGTTCGGCCTCGGCCTCGCCGAAGCGTCGCCGGGCGCCGGAGGCAGGCTGTTCGGCTGAACGCCCGAGGGGCATCCGAGCGTCGGAGCGGAAATATTCGCGCGGCCGTCGATCACCACCACAAGGCGCTCGAGATCGTCCGCGAGCTCGGCGACGGGAGAGGAGAGGCGCTGACGCTCAACAGCCTTGCGCTCGCCGTGGCCCGCGGCGGGGACGACGACGCGGCGCTCGCACACTTCGGACGCTCGCTGGCGCTCCTTCGGGAGCTCGACGACGCGCAGACCGAGGGCCAGGTCGTCGCCAACATCGGCCTCGTTCACGGTCGCCGCGGTCGCCGTCAGCAATCGGCTGAATGCCTCCGCGCGGCGCTCGAGAAGCTCAGCCCCGAGACGCCGGACTACCGCCGGGTCGAAGAGCACTTGCGACGGGCCAGCTGACCGCTAGGCGGGCGGGGCGAGAACAGGGTAGAGAGCGGGGATCTCCTCGGCGGGCACGGGTCGGCTGAAGAGGAAGCCCTGGCCGAGCTTGCAGCCACGCTCGACCACGAAGCGGCGCTGCTCCTCCGTCTCGATTCCTTCGGCGAGGGGGTAGAGGCCCAGGCTGCCGGCGAGCTGAATCATCGACGTCACGAGCACGGCTGCGTTCGGATCGTCGGGAAGGCCCCTCACGAAGGAGCGATCGATCTTCAGCGTGGTGACGCGCATCTGGCTGAGCCGTCCGAGCGAGGAGTGGCCGGTGCCGAAATCGTCGATCGCCAGCTTGAGGCCCCGCTCGTGGATCTCGGCCAGCACCGGCCCCATGGCGCCACCGCGTTCCTCCATGACGGCCGATTCGGTGATCTCGATCATGAGCCGGTCGGCGTTCAGCCCGAACGACTCGATCGTCCCGAGGACGTGCCGCATGGCCGTCGGTTGCCAGAACGATGCCGGCAGGTTGACGGAGACGAACAGATCGAGCCCGTCCGCCCGCCAGGCGGCGGCTTGCCGGCAAGCCTGCTCGACGACCCAGTCGCTCATCGGTCCGATCAGCCCCGTCCGCTCGGCCAGGGGGATGAAGTCGTTTGGCTGGACGAGGCCGCGCTCGCCGTCGCACCACCGAATGAGCGCTTCGACGCCCACCATGCTCTTGTCTTCCATGTTCACGAGCGGCTGGTAGTGGAGGACGAGCCCTTCACCCGCCTCGACGGCCCGCCGCAAGCGGCCGGCCATCGAGAGTTGCCGGAGCGCGTCGCCGTCTGCTCCCGCGTAGAGGTGATGGCGGTCTCGCCCTTCGTCCTTCGCCTCGTACATGGCGACATCAGCGTGCTTGAGAAGCGTCTCGGGGTCCGCGGCGTCGAGCGGAAAAAGGCTGATCCCGACGCTGGCCGTGACATAGATCTCGATCCCCGAGACGACGAACGGCTCCTGGAGGACCTTGCGGATCTTCCAGGCGATCTCGTCTGCCGAGTCCTGCGCGCTCGTCCCTTTCGGGACGCTTCGGGCGGCACCGACATCGGGGACGAGGATGAGGAACTCGTCTCCGCCCTGACGCGCGACGGTGTCGGAGGTGCGCGTGCAGTGCTTGAGGCGCGCCGCGACGGCGCAGAGCAGCTCGTCGCCCGAGGCGTGGCCGAAGCTGTCGTTGATCAGCTTGAAGTTGTCGAGATCGACGAAGAACACCGCGACTGCAGCCCCAGTGTCGCGCGCGCGGTGAAGCGCGCCCTCGAGGTGCTCCTGGAAGAGCGTTCG
>DASVEU010000150.1:0-6680 GCA_036380395.1 Gaiellaceae bacterium | reverse complement strand
ACAACGGACACCTCGCGCTCGCGCGCGCGGCCCAGGAGCGTTTCGACCTCGACGGCCTCGCAGTGCTCGTGGCGGAACGGCCGGGCCACAAGCAGGTCCAGCTCGACGCCGCCACGCGGTTGAAGCTCGCGCGGGCCGCCTTTCCCGACTACCAGGTCGAGCCCGATCCGTACGAGCGGACGGTCGACCTGCTTCGCGCTCGGAGTTGGAGCGAGCCGTTGTTCCTGATCGGCGCGGACCAGTTCGCGGATTTCCTCACGTGGAAGGATCCGGAGGGGGTGCTTGCCCTCGCGCGGATCGGAGTGGCGACGAGGCCGGGGTTTCCGGAGGAGCGTCTGGACGCCGTCTTGCAGCAACTGTCGCGACCGGACCGTGTCGAGCTCTTCGAGATCGAGCCGGTCCCGATCTCTTCGCGGGAGATCCGGGATCGCGTCGGCCGCGGCGAGTCGATCGACGGGCTCGTGCCTCCTGCTGTGGCCGACGTGATCGAGTCACTCGGGCTCTACCAGGATGGTCAAGACGGGGGCTACACTTAGGCGGTATCCCGAACGGAGCTGAAGCCACACTGACGTCTCTCGATCAAGCCCGCCGCATCGCCGGCCTGGCCCAGGAAAAGCTGGCACAGGACGTGGTCATCCTCGACATGCGGCCCGCCTGCTCCTACACGGATTACTTCGTCGTCTGCACGGGACAGAACCCGCGTCAGACGGCAGCCATCTACGACGAGGTGCACAGCGGGATGAAGCACGATGTGCGCCTCCTCCCGAGCTCGGTGGACGGTCAGCGCGAAGCCTCCTGGATTGTCGCCGACTACCTCGACGTGGTGGTCCACATCTTCACGCCGGAAGCGCGTGCGTATTACCGGCTAGAAGAGCTTTGGGGCGACGCCCCACCGGTCGAGGTCGCGGCCGGCTAGCACGGTCGCCCGAGCGCGACGCACGCCGCGCCGCGGATCTGCTCGAGGTAGGCACGCGCAACCGGCTCGCTGACGAGCGGAACCACGGTCCGCAGGAGCTCGACCGTCGATTCGAGCGCGTCTGACCCGTTCGTGAACGGGCCTCGTGACTCGAGGATGAGCCACGAGGGAAACGCACGGAAGCGAACGCCTGCGCGCCGTAAGGCGTCCTCGTTGGCCGGCTCACGGAGAGGAACCGACACGAAGACCGCGTGTGCCGGGCCCGTGCGTTTCACGGCGCGGGCGAGCGCGACCGGTTCGCGCGAGTACGCGCGGGCTTCCTTCGCGACGGGGAGTGCCGCAAGGAAGACCGGCGAGTAGGGATACAGCACGTCGCGTGGAGCGAGCTCCTTCGCAAGCCAGGTTGCGGGCGCGGCGACGGCTCGCTCCGCTCCCGTCCGCATCGTGCGCGGCTCGGAGACGGCGCTCGGAGCGAGTGCTGCAACGCCGAGGATCGCGGCGAACGCAGCCGCACGCGCCTTCGCCGGCAGCAGTGCTCCCAGACGGGTTACCCCGGTTGCGACGAGCGCGATCCAGACCGGCAGCATGAAGATGAGATGGCGGGGAGCCAGGCGGTCGCCGCCGAGCCCTGCTGCATTCGCGATCGCGAGGGCGGGTGGGGGCACTACGAGGGTCAGCGCTGCAAAGGCCGCGACCGCCGCCCGGCGGCGGGCGAGCACGAGCATCCCGGCCGCCGCGAGAGCGATGAAGAGGACGAGCGCTGCGCCGCGGCCTCCGGCCGCGCCGCCGAGTGCGTGCAGCATGGCTGGTCCCGGGGAGGTGCCGCTCTCGAGGTTCTGGCCTGCCTCGGGGGCGTACCGCTCCGAGAGCCGCAGGTCGGCGAGTACGAGCGGGAGCGCGAGCACAGCGACCACGAGGACCGGCAAGGCCGGCCGGAGCTGCAGGCCGCGCCAGAGCCAGAGCGCGACGGCCGCCTCCGCCGCGAACAGGAACGCGCCGAACGGATGCACGGCCAGCGGCAGCAATGCGGCGGCCGCGGCGGCGAGGGCCGTACCACGCTTCGGCTGCGCGAGCGCGCGCACGAAGAGGTCGGCCGCGAGCGCGCTCGCGAACGCGAAGAGCGAGTACATCCGCCCGAACGTCCCGTAGATCAGCAGCAGCTGTGAAGTGGCTGCGAGCGCAGCCGCCATCAGTCCGGCAAACCGACCGGCCATGCGTCGCGCGAGGTCGTAACAGAGTGGGACCGTTGCGAGCGCGAACACGACCGAGAGCCAGCGCAAGGCTTCGGGCGTCGTGTCGATCGCGAGGACAAAGTGGGCCAGGATGAAGTGCAGCGGCGCCCCGCCGCGATCGAGGACGACCGTATGCAGCAGGTCTCCCAGCGGTCGGGCGGAGATCAAGCCGGCGACGGCCTCGTCCTCGTGGAAGGGCTTCCCCGCTATGTCAGGCAGGAGCCGTGCAAAGAGAAACGCCGTCAATCCGGCGAGTGCCAGCGCAGGCGCAAAAGCGACAGTGCGCAGCGCGTGTCGTTCGATCGCGGCGGTGCTCATGGTCCGGGAGTCCCCGGGTGGACGGTAGCTAGACCGGATCGCGCGCCGGCGAAGCCTCGGTTTCGGCCCGCGGCAGCCGCTCCAGGGCGCGCGGTAGATACCAGTTCCATTCACCGAGGAGCTTCATCGAGGCAGGCAGGAGCACGGCACGGACGATTGTCGCGTCGATCAGGACTGCCGCTGCGAGCCCGACCCCGGCCTGCTTCACGTCGAGTGAGGAGAGCGACCCGAAGATCGAGAAGACGGCGAACATCACAAGCGCGGCGCTCGTCACGACGCCCGCGGTAGCAGTGATCCCGTAGCGCACCGCGTCGTCGCTTTTCATGCCGGAGTCCACACCCTCCCGTACGCGGCTGAGGATGAAGACGTGGTAATCCATCGACAAGCCGAACAGAACGACGAAGAGGAACAGCGGCAGCCACGAGATGATCGCGCCGTTCGACGTGAACCCGAGGAGCGGCTCGGCCCAGTGATGCTGGAAGACGAGTACGAGCACGCCGTACGACGCGCCGACGGAGAGCAGGTTAAGGATGATTGCCTTGAGCGGCACGACGATCGACCGGAAGGCGACCAGTAGGAGCACGAAGGCGAGCAGCAGAACGAACGCGAGGACGTACGGGAGCCCGTGTTTGAGCTGGCGGGTAAAGTCGACGTCCTCCGCGACATCGCCGGTCACCGCCGTCCTCGCGCCGGGGATCGTGCCGATCGTCCGCGGAATCAGCTCGTTACGGAGAGTCAGGATCGAGCGGCGGCTCGCCTTGTTGTTGCCGGCGCCCGTCAGCGGCAGGAAGAGAGCCGCCGCGGTGCCGTCGTCATTCGAGGTTGCGAGCACCGGGCCGTGGCCGATGCCGTGCGCGAGCGCAAGCTGCTCGAGGCGCCGCCCTTGCCGACGGAGCGCCGCCGCGCCACGCGTGGGCACTGTCGCGACGATCTTCGCCGTTTCTGCTCCGCCGGGAAACTCACGGCGAATGTCGGCGAGCGCGCGCAGCTCGGGAATGCTCTGCGGCGAGAGTGTGTTGTCGCCCGGCTTCGCGACCTTCAACCCGAGCGCAGGCAGCGCAAGCGCTATCAGCAGGCCTGCCGAGAGCACGCACGAGAGCACGGGGCGCTTCAAGACCCGGTCGATCACGGCTGTCCAGAAGCGCGAGTGGGTCTGGTCGGTCCGGAGGTGAGGCAGGAACGGAATCCGCCCGCGATCGATGCGGTTCCCGAGCAGCTCGAGCACGCCGGGCAGCACGGTGACCGATCCGGCGACCGCGCACGCGACCACGGAGATGGTTGCCGCGGCAAGGCTGTTGAACACTTTCGCGCCGATGAGGAACATCGCCGCCATCGCGATGATCACCGTCGTGCCCGAGAGGATCACCGTGCGGCCGGAGGTTCGGATCGTTCGCTCGAGCGCCTCGTGCGGCGGCCGTCCACGCCGTCGTTCCTCTCGCGAGCGCATGACATAGAAGAGCGCGTAGTCGACGCCGACCGCCATCCCGATCAGCACGAGCACCGTGCGCACGCTGTCGTCGATCGGAATCGCCTGGCTGATCGGGCCGAGCAGCCCGAACGCCGCGGCGACCGCTGTCAGTGCGAGCAGCACCGGCACGCTTGCAGCGACCGCTGCGCCGAATGCGAAGAGGAGCACGAATAGCGTGACGGGGACGGAGAGGATCTCTGCGCGCTGCAGGTCGTCGTTGATCGAGCGGTCGCGAGCATCGCTGGCGGTGATGTCGCCGGTCTCCTCGATCGTCACGTCAGGGTGGGCGGGCGCGGCGGCGAGGATCGTGTTGCGCACCGGGTCGGCGTAAGCCCCGGTGAGCGTCGCGACGACCAGGGCCGAGTGCCGGTCGCGCGAGACGAGCCGCGCGTCTTGCAACGGAGTCGTGATCTGGACCTCCTGCGAGCCGAGGCGTTTGACGACGTCGCTGACGGCGGCGCGGAACGCCGGATCGTCGACGGTCAGGGTCGTGCTGTGCAGGTAGCCGATCTCGCGCGGCGGCGGCCACAGGTTGTTCGCGTCCAGCAGCTCGTAACCGCGCGCAGACTCGCCGACCGCACCGTTCTGGAGCGTCTCCGTCCCGGTTGCGACCATCGCCGCGACGGCGACCACGACGAACGCGAGCCAGGCCACAATCGCGCGCCACGGGTGACGCGTGCTCCAACGCCCGATCGTGGCCACGGATCTCAGGCCATCGAGTGTAGGACGGTCCCCCGGCTTTGCCTAGCCGTCGCGATGCTTGAGCTCGGACTCCTTCAGCTGAGCCGATTCGAGTGACAGATCGCCCGAGCAGACCTGCGCGTTGAGGTCGTTCTCGATCGAGTCCACATCGGAAGCGCGTGGATACGGCTCGGGCCAGAGATTTCGCGGATCGGTCGGATGCCCGCCGAGCTCGAGGCTGATCAGGTGGTCCTCCTGGTAGTCGGACAGCGAACCGCCGACGCCGTATTCACGCATCTGTTTCCGTTTCAGCGCGTTCGTGTACGAGGTCGGCGGCCGGATCGTCTTCGTCCACCCGTGCACGCAGACGGTGGAGTTGATGTTCGCCTGCGTGACATCCGGGTTCAGCACGCCGGGCGTGCGCACGATGTCGGCGTGATACGGGCCCTTCGACGAAGAGCCGTGCGGCGAGACGATCGCGATTGCGAGTAGCAATAGTGCGATCGCGACGAGCGTGGTGCGAGCCAACATCGTTCGAGCGTGCTGACGATGTCGTTGCAGCGCAAGGTGTCCAAACGGGACACGGCCCAACCGATGGCGTTGCTAGTCTGGACAACATGCTCACAACTGATCAGAAAGGAGCAGTCGCAGAGACAGCGATCGTCCACGCCGCCGTCAAGCTCGGCATCAGCGTGTACACGCCGGTGGCGGAAGGAGGACGCTACGACATGATCTTCGAGCTGGGCGCGAGTCTCGTACGCGTGCAGTGCAAATGGGCTCCACGACATGGCGATGTCATCGTCGTGCGGTGTTATTCCACTCGAAGAAATTGCGACGGGCTTATGCGGAAGCTCTATTCACCTGACGAGATCGATGCGTTCGCCGCCTACTGCGCCGACTTGGATCGCTGCTACTTTCTGCCTCTCGAAACGTTCGGCCAGCGGAGCGCTATCCAGTTCCGTCTTGCCCCGGCGCGGAACAATCAGAAGGCCGGCGTCAACTGGGCGAAAGACTTCGAGTTCGCCGCTACACTTGGCCTTCGCGGGGCCATAGCTCAGCTGGGAGAGCGCTGCCATGGCATGGCAGAGGTCGCCGGTTCGATCCCGGCTGGCTCCACTGAATTAGCCTGCGGCTGACTGTGGCCGGGCTCGCCGCCCTAAGCGGCGGTCTCGCCGAGCGCCGCGACCTCGCGTCGCTCTGCCAGCCGCTGCAAGGCGCGCGCCTCGATCTGTCGCACCCGTTCGCGTGTCAGTCCCATCTGACGCCCGATCTCCTCGAGCGACTTGGGGTCGGGATCGCCGTTCATCCCGTAGCGCAGCTTGACGACCTCGCGCTCGCGCTCGGGCAGCGTCTCGACGGCACTGCGGACTGCGGTCTCGGCGAGGCTCACGTGCACTTCCTCCGACGGCTCGGCGTCCTCGCCGGCGATCAGGTCGCCGAAGCTCGTGTCGCCTTCGGCGCCGACCGGCTTGTCGAGGCTCGTCACCGCGCGGGCAGCGGCGCGAACCTCCTGCACGTGCTTGAGCGAGAGCTTCGACGTTTCCGCGATCTCCTCGTCCGTCGGATCCCGCTCGAGCTTGGCCATCAGCGTCCGTTCCGCGCGTGAGATCTTCTGCTCGCGCTCGACGATGTGGACCGGAATGCGGATCGTGCGCGATTTGTTCGCCACGCCGCGCTGCACGGCCTGCCGGATCCACCAGGTCGCGTAGGTCGAAAACTTGTAGCCGCGGCGCCAATCGAATTTCTCCACCGCGCGGATCAGCCCGATGATGCCCTCCTGGATCAGGTCGAGCAGCGAGATGCCGTGGCCCTGGTACTTCTTCGCGATCGAGACGACGAGGCGGAGGTTCGAGTTGATCATGAGATCCTTCGCCTCCTTGTCGCCGTGCTCGAAGCGTTTGGCGAGCTCCACCTCCTCGGAGGCGGTCAGCAGCTTGTAGCGGCCGGCCTCGTTGAGAAAGAGCTGGAGCGCATCGGTGGTGGCGACGGCGAGGTCGCCGTTCACGTACGTGCTCCCGATCGCGTCCGGGCGGGCGCAGTCGTCGGTGAGCACGATGCCTTTCTC
>DASVEU010000149.1:0-7577 GCA_036380395.1 Gaiellaceae bacterium | reverse complement strand
GAAGACGTCGCTGGAGCCGGGGACCGAGGTGAGTCGCTCGGCCACCATGCCGCCGGTGCACGACTCCGCCGCGCCCAGCGTCAGCCCGCGGCTCCGGCAGAGGTCGAGCACCAGCTCCTCGACCGGATGCTCGTCGCGACTGAAGAGATAGCGCTCGAGCGGCGCGACGAGCTCCCGCGTGAGCTCGTCGGCGCGCGCTTCTGCGCCGGGCTCGACCACGAAGTCGACGTGGATCTCGAAGTCGCGGGCGCAGATCGTGGCCTCCACCCCGTCCCCGTCGCCACCCGCGTCCGCGAGCGCCTTCGCGACGGTGGACTCACTCGCGCCGAAGAAGCGCAGCTGCCGCAGCTCCGGCGGCCGTCCGCGGGCGAGGACGCGCCGCACCGGCTCGCTCTCGAGCGCCGTCTCCCACAGGCGCTGCAGCTCGGCCGGAGGGCCCGGCAGCACGACCACGACGGTGTTCCCGTTCTCGAGGACGAGCCCGGGCGCAGTCCCGGCGAGCCCGAGCGAGTGCGCGCCTTCGGGGATCGTGGCTTGTTTTCGGACACCGGCCTCGAAGTCCGCATAGGGCCGCCCGAGCCGGGCCGCGAAGCGGCGGGAGACGCCGCCGATCTGCTCGTACAGCTCTTCGTCGAGTCGAAGCCCGACTCCGGCGGCGCGCGCGACGAGCTCGACCGTCCGGTCGTCGTGGGTCGGACCTAGCCCCCCGGACACGACGCAGAGGTCGGCCGCGCCGAGTGCGTGGGCCAGTGCGTCGGAGAGCTCTTCCTCGCGGTCGCCGACGATTGAGATCCGGGCCGGCTCGACGCCGTGCCGGAGGAGCTCGGTCGCCAGGAACGGTCCATTCAGGTCGCGCCGTTCGCCACGGACGAGCTCGCTGCCGGTGACGACGATGAACCCGCGGGGCCGCGTGGTCACACGGCCGGGCGGATTGCGCGCGGCGTCACGATCAGGGTCTTCACGCCACCGACGGGGAGGCGGCGAGTGTGCCCGTTCAATACGGTCACGAGGTTCTCCGGACGATCGAGCGTGATCCAGAGCTTCCGCGCGGTGAAGAGCTGCTTCTGTCCCTGATCGAGTGTCCCCTGGAAGAGGATCGGCCCGGTCGCGGACGTCTTGTGCACCTGCAGCCAGCAGGGGCCGCGCGACGCCCTCACGAGCAGATGGACCTGAAGCGCCCGCGTGACCGGAGGCGCCGCGGTCTTGTGTGTCGGAGGCTTCGACGTTCCGAGGCCGACCGGTGTCGAGCTCGGCGGCTCTCCGCGAGTCCACGCCACGATCACGAGCGCGGTCACCGCCGTAATGCCAAGGAGCGTCAGCAGGACGACGCGCGATTGAACCTGCACGCCCCGCGACGGCGGGGCGGAGCGTCTAGGGCGGGACTGCGGATGCTCCTCCTCTCCGACGACGAAACGGGAGTTGTACTCGTCGACGTAGAGCTGGCCGTCGAGGCCGAGGTATTCGGCATACGAGCGCAAGAAGCCCTTGACGTACGTCTGGGCCGGGAGGACGTCGAAGTGCTCCTCTTCCAGGGCGCGCAGGTACTTGCCTCGAATCTTCGTTCCCTGTTCGATCTCGGGAAAGTCGAGGCTCTGGCGCAGGCGCGCCTCACGGAGGCTGTTACCGATCTCGAACAAGGCGGCCGCCCCATCTTAGGGACTTGCGAGCTGCGCCGAAAGTGGGCTTCACCGAGAATGTTGGTAGAGCACGACCAGACCGTAGAAACCAACGGATAACGCGGCCGCCAGCGCGAGGCAGACGGTCACTGCCGCGACGAGGACAGCCGCCGAGGCGACGCTGGTGCCGCCCTCGCGCAGCTGGAGCCAGCGCAGGTTGCGACGGGCCCGGCGGGCCATGATGAGCGCGACGAGGCCGAGCAGGAAGGCGACCGGAACGGCGTAGGCGGCGTCAAGCAGCCCGATCCGCTTGGAGCGTGCCGCGACTTCGATCGCCGCCGGCATCGTCAGCAGTCCCAGCAGCCCGAGCAGGAGCGCAACGCGGGCCCGGGCTCTACTGCTTGATGTAGGGCCTGCCACTCGCTGCCGGCGGGACCGACCGGCCGATCACGCCGGCGACGGCGATCAGGGTCAAGACGTATGGAAGTGCCTGGAAGAGGACGGCAGAGTTCCCCCACGCATCGGCCAGGCGGAACGAGAGCGCGGTCGAGCCGCCGAAGAGTAGGGCGGCCCCGAACGCGCCGAAGGGCCGCCAGTTCCCGAAGATGACCGCCGCAAGCGCGATGAAACCGCGACCGGCGGTCATGTTCTCGCTGAACGAGCCGACGTAGCCGATCGCGAGGTACGCGCCGCCGAGCGCGGCAAGCATGCCCGACAGGACGGTGGCGGCATAGCGCACCCCGTAGACGGACACGCCGACGGTGTCCGCGGCGCGCGGATGCTCGCCGACCGCGCGGAGCCGGAGGCCGATCGGGGTCTTGAACAGGACTATGTGTGCGACGACCAGGATCAGGAACGACAGCCAGATCATCAGGTTGAGCTGGCCGAGGACGTCGCCGACGAATGGAATCCCGTCGATTCCGCGAAAGATCGGCCCGACGACCGCGGTATGCCGGTCGAGATCGGGGATGCGTGAGAGGTTGCCGGGGGTGCCGTTCGCGCCGTAGATCTTGATGAAGAAGTAGCCGGTGACCCCCAACGCCAGGAAGTTGATCGCCGTCCCGCCGACGATCTGATCGGCGCGCAGCTGGATGGCGAAAAACGCATGCACCAGCGCGAACCCGCCTCCGGCGATCATCGCGGTCACAAGCCCCCAGCCCCAACTGCCGAACTTGTCCGCGCCCAGGACCCCGAAGAAGGCGCCTGAGAGCATCATCCCCTCCAGGCCGATGTTCACGACGCCGCTTCGCTCGCAGAACATGCCACCGATCGCCGCAAAGGTGAGGGGCGTCGCCCAGACGAGCATGCCCGTCAGCAAGGCCGACCAGACGACGACCTGGTCGAGGTGACCCGTGCTAGCCCGTGTCGCCAGGAGGCCCAGGGCGATTCCGATCAGGCCCGCCGCAACGGCGCCCCAGCCTGCGCGCCTCTGCCCGCGCGAAATGGCCCAGACGCCGGCAGCGATCGCGCACAACCCGATCAGGACCGGCCACCAGGGAGCCCGCGTGCTGATCGGCGGAATCGAGAGCCAGAAGGCGAACACGCCGAGCGCGATGCCGCCGATCGCGATCCACCGCGGTGTCAGAAGCGGGAGGGCGCGGCCTTCGGTCGGTGCCGTGATCATGCTTCCTCCACAGCAGCCGAGGAAGCGGCACGTCGACCGAGGCCGACCTTTCGCCTCGCCTGCCAGAGATAGAGGATCAGGACGTCGGCCCCGACGAACAGCAGGATGAGCGCCTGGATCATCAGCGCGAGGTTGCCGGCGAGTTCAGGCGGAAAGACCGATGGATCGAGGCTGCGAGTCGAGGTGCCCGTGAAGAGCGCGCCGAAGAGCAACGCCGAGAAGCCGACGCCGACCGCCGTGTTCCGCCCGAGGAGCGCAACGGCAATGCCGATGAAGCCGATGTTCGACACCTGAACGTCGAGGACACCGAGCCGGAACTGCCACCCCATGATGTCGATCGCTCCCGCGAGCCCGGCGAACAATCCGGAGATCGCCATCGCGAGGACGAAATTCCGCGAGACGCTGATCCCGCCGTAGCGCGCAGCTTCCGGGTTGAAGCCGACGGCGCGCACCTCGTAGCCGGTCGTCGTGCGGTTCAGGATGAACCAGAACACGAACAGCATCCCGATCGCGATGAAGAGTCCTACGTGCAGCCCCTGCAGGTGGGAGTTGCCCCAGAACACCGGCAGCCTCGCCTTGTCGACGATGTCGTCCGAGACCGGCACGGCTGCATCACGGTGGTTCTGCAGTGGGCCGCCGCGGCCGAAGAGATAGCTCCCGATCCAGTAGGCGACCCAGTTGAGCATGATCGTCGTGATCACCTCGTGTGCGCCGACGGTCGCCTTCAGAAAGCCCGCGATCGCCGCCCAGGCCGCCCCTGCGAGCGACGCGAGCACGATGACCAGGAGAACGTGCGGGAAGTGGGCCAGCTCGACGAACCGCGAGCCCACGAAGACGCCCACGATCGCACCGACGGTGTACTGGCCCTGTCCGCCGATGTTGAACAGTCCGCAGCGATATGCGAAGGCGACGGCCAGACCCGTCAGGATCAACGGCGTCGTCGTGATCAACGTCTGCGTGAGGTTGTACGCGGCTACGTGATTCGTGTTCGTGTCCCACCAGAACCAGACCTGGTGGTCTGTGCCCGGGATCGTGATCTGATGGCTGCCGAAATGGAAGAACCAGTTGAGGCCGGACCCTTCGAAAATCGCCTTGTACGTCGTGATCGGGTTGTGTCCCGTCGACAGCACGACGATGCCGCCCATCAGGAACGCGACGAGGGCCGTCAGAAAGGGTGTGATGATCCCGCCGGCACGCTGATACCGGGCAAGCCGTGCGGCGACACTGGGCGCATAGCCCTCCGGCTGGACGTCGAGCGGCGCCGGTGCACCACCTTCCCCGTTCGGCGGCTCCCTCTCGGAGTCGCTCACTCCGCAGCCTCTGCGACGCTCATGCTGCTTCCACTCGTCCGCCCGTCATGGCGATGCCGAGTTGCTCCTCGCTGACGCTCGGCGTGAACTCGCCGACGATCCGACCCTCGTACAGGACGAGGATGCGATCGGACAACGACAGAATCTCCTCCAGTTCGAGCGAGACGAGCAGGACGGCTTTACCTTCGTCTCGCTGCTCGACGAGGCGCTGGTGGACGAATTCGATCGCACCGACGTCGAGCCCGCGCGTCGGCTGTCCGGCGATCAGCAGACGCGGGTCGCGGTTGATCTCGCGCGCCAGCACGACCTTCTGCTGGTTGCCGCCCGACAGCGAGGCGCCGCGTGTCTCCGGTCCGCCGCCGCGCACGTCGAACTCCTGCAGCAGCTTGCGAGCCCAGCCGAAGAGGCTCCGGGGATTGAGCAACCCGAAGCGTGAGAACGGCTCCTTGCCATAGTCGTGGAGGACGAGATTCTCCGCCAGGTTGAACTCGAGCACCAGCCCCCGGCGCTGGCGGTCCTCGGGAATGTGGCCGATCCCGGCGTCGAGCGTACCGCGGGCGGTCGCGCTCGTCACGTCCTCTCCTGCTACCTGGATCGAGCCCGATGCTGCATGCCGTAGGCCGGTCAGCGCATCGATGAGCTCCGACTGACCGTTGCCGTCGACGCCGGCGATCCCGACGATCTCACCGGCGCGCACGTCGAATGTGACGCCGCGCACCGCATCGAGGCCTCGGTCGTCGCGTACGACCAGGTCCTTGACCTGGAGCAGTGGCTCGCCGGGCGTCGCTGCCTTCTTCTCCACACGGAGAAGGACCTCGCGCCCGACCATCGAGCGGGCGAGACCGGCTTCCGTCGCACCAGCGCGCGGGATCGTCTCGACACGTTTGCCGCGCC
This sequence comes from Gaiellaceae bacterium, assembly GCA_036380395.1. Classification (GTDB taxonomy): domain Bacteria; phylum Actinomycetota; class Thermoleophilia; order Gaiellales; family Gaiellaceae; genus 3-1-20CM-4-69-9. Next base: position 2,133 of record DASVEU010000149.1, on the reverse strand, counting down.
GGAGCACCGTGATGCGGTCGGCGATCTCAAGCACCTCGTTGAGTTTGTGCGTGATGAAGATGACCGAGATCCCCTCCCGCGTGAGCGTCCTGAGAATCTCGAAGAGCTCAGCGGCCTCCTGTGGCGTGAGCACGGCGGTCGGCTCGTCGAGGATGAGGATGTCGGCGTTGCGGTACAGCGCCTTCATGATCTCCACGCGCTGCTGCTGGCCGACCGTGATGTTCTGAACCCGGGCATGAGGATCGACCGCGAAGTTGAAGGTCCGCGCGACCTCGGCAACGCGTTTCTCCGCTGCCTCTTCGTCGAACAGGACTCCCGCGTGCACCGGCTCGTTCGCCAGGACGATGTTCTCGGTGACCGTCATGACGGGGATCAGCATGAAGTGCTGGTGCACCATTCCGATCCCACGCTCGATCGCGGCCTTGGGCGAGCTGATCTCGACGGGCTCGTCGTTCATCAGGATCTCGCCCTCGTCGGCCGAGTAGAGGCCGTAGAGGATGCTCATGAGCGTCGACTTCCCGGCGCCGTTTTCGCCGAGGAGCGCGTGCACCTCGCCGCGCCGCAGGTCGAAGTCGACATGGTCGTTCGCGAGCACTCCAGGGAAGCGCTTCGTGATCCCGCGTAGCTCGAGGACGGGGGGCTCGTCCATCCGGAGGCGATTCTAAGCCGAGAAAGAGAGAGCGGGCCCGGAGGCCCGCTCTCACGGCACACTTTGCGTCCTACGGAACGATCTTCGGCGGCTTGATCTTGCCCGAGATGATCTGCGCCTTCAGCTTGTTCACCTGCGTGATCCAGGCCTTCGGCACCGACTTGCTGATCTTGCCGAGGGCCACTCCGTTGTTCTTGAGGTTGTAGACGACGTCCTTGCCGCCCTTGTACTTGCCCTGCTTCGCGTTTTTGACCGCGAGGAAGATGCCCACGTCCACCCTCTTCACCGCGCTCGTCAGGATATGACTGCCGAGGTACGACTGGTCGACGTCGACTCCGACGCCCCAGCGACTGCGCTCCTTCGCCGCGTCCAGCGCGCCGAGGCCGCACGGGCCTGCGACGGCGAAGACGACCTGTGAGCCGGCATCGATCTGGTTGGTCGCGATCGTCTTGCACGCGGCCTGGTCGATGAACGTGCCGGAATAGCCGATGAGCACCTGTGTCCCTGGGACGCACTTGTTCGCGCCCGCCTTGTAGCCGGCGAGGAAGGTATCCACCGGCGGGATCTTCAAACCCGCCGTCGCACTGATGATCTTCGTACCGCGCTTCGCGGCCGCCTTCGCCGCGAGGCAGCCGACGAGGTAGCTGTTCTCCTGCGTCGCGTACGTCAATCCCTCGATGTTCGTGTGCTTTCTCTTCAGAGCCGCGACCGACTGATCGGTGATCGCGAATTTCGTGCTCGGGAACTGATCGGCCACATCCTCGGTCGCATCCGCCAGTAGGAAGCCGGCCGAGATGACGATGTTGTAGCCGCTTCGCGCCAGCGAAGCCATGTTCGGCAGGTACTCCGCCGCCGCGCGAGATTCGATTGCGCGGTACTGGATTTTCAGAACTTTCGCCGCCCGCTTCATTCCCACCAGCTGGGACTGATTGAAGCCCTTGTCGTTGAAGCGGCCGACGTCACTGACCAGCCCGGCCTTGAACGTCGCCTGTGGTGCCGCAGCACTGCTGGCCACAAACCCCACGGCCGTGAGGATCACGGCAGTGAGCGCCGCCAGGCCAAGCGGCAGCATTCGATGCTTCTTCAAAAGACTCTCCTCCTCGTCGAGACCCACCTATTCATCAGGGGCGATGCTACTGCCTGCCGTCCCTGGTTTCATCTGTAAGACGGCGGACGGCGCCTATGGTTAGGCCGTGGCGCTGAGCGAGACGGTCGGGTTCGACCCAGCTGATCCCGGGTTTCTGGCGGACCCGTATCCGGTGCTGAACCGCCTGCGCGAACGGGCCCCGCTCTTCTACGACGCCGGCCGGGAGCGCTGGTTCGTCACCCGGCACGAGGATGTTCGCAGCTGCTTGCGCGACAAGCGGCTCGGACGCAACTTCCGTCACCTCCTGTCGCCGGAAGAGATCGGAGTGCCGCCGTTGGACGCGCGCTGGCAGGCGTTCTGGGACTCGGAGCGTTGGAGCCTCCTTTGGCTCGAGCCA
>DASVEU010000148.1:0-3510 GCA_036380395.1 Gaiellaceae bacterium | reverse complement strand
CCAGAGCTCGTCGAGCGCGGCGATCGACGTCCGCGAGATCTCGAGCAGCGAGTCCTGGAACTCCTCCTCCGTGATCCCAAGCGAGTGTGCGATCTCCTCGTCGGTCGGCGCGCGCGCATGCTTCGCCTCGAGCGTGGCGATCGTCCGCTCGATGTCCCGCGCGCGGGCGCGCACGGAGCGCGGCACCCAGTCCATCGAGCGGAGCTCGTCGATGATCGAGCCCTTGATGCGCGCGATCGCGTACGTCTCGAACTTGATGTCGCGGTCGGGGTCGAAGCGCTCGATTGCGCCGATCAGGCCCAGGAGCCCGTACGAGACGAGGTCGCCCTCCTCGACGTGCGCCGGGAGGCCGCTGCCGAGGCGGCCCGCCACGTACTTCACGAGCGGCGCGTAGGTGAGGATGAGCCGGTCGCGAAGCGCTCGGTCTCCCGTGCGCTTGAACTGCTGCCAGAGCGCTTGGGTGTCGTCAGCCCGCTCGACCATCGCCACGGAGGATAAGGCTTTCGTCAGAAATCGCTGCTTTTCCTACCGGAGCGCCCGCAGCGCCGACTCCCCCATCCAGACCGCGAGGGCAGCCGCCGCCACCGCGACCACCCACGCAGCGCCCCCCGAGAGCGCGGCGTAGACCGCGACGGCGGCGAACCCGGCCGCGAGGACGAGGAAGAGCGCTCCGAGGGGCCTCCGACGCACGCCGATACAATGCCTCCTCGCCGAGACGCGTAGGGCCGTAGCTCAACTGGCAGAGCACCGGTCTCCAAAACCGGGGGTTGCAGGTTCGAGTCCTGCCGGCCCTGTACCGCATGAACGCCGGCAGCTCAGCGGCCATGCGCTCTAAGGTCGTCTCACGGATGCCCCGACTCTCTCCGGTTGGCTCCGGTGGAATCCGCTCAGGACTGGCCCTCAGTGGCCCGCAATCGGCCCGCACGATTAGGCTCCTACATGCCCCTGCAGCCACACCCGCAGCGGTACCTTCGGTGGTCAAAGAAGTGCCCGGGCAGACATGGCCGCCCTCATAACCGCCATGGGCCTCGGGGAATGCCCGTCTGCCGCGGCACCCAGGAGTTGAACGACGGGACTTTGCGGCCGACGCCTACGACACATAGAAGTTCGGCCGCCCGCCGCGCTATGCGGCAGAACCGCGCCAAGAACTCATCACACCGGATTCCTGCTCGTCCGTGCGAGGAGTTCCCGGGTCTGCTCAGCGTGCCACGTCAGTCCCATTGCATCGAAACGATCGACCGCCTGCTTGAGGAGCACCTCCTCCTGGCGGACGGCGCCGAGCGCGCGGAGCGCGAAGGGTTCAAGATAGGTGCCCGGCCGCAAGAGCGCCTGGGCGTCTCGTTCGACCGGCGACCGTTCCTGGCGAGCGGCGAGCGCGTCGAGGCGAGCTGCCGCCGCGGGCAGGGCGTACCAGATTGGGCCGCGCGCTAGGTCAACCGGTTCGAGACCATCGGCCTCGCCAAGCCGGCCGCGCGACAGTGCCAGCCAGATTCGAGGCGCCGCAAGCGCGAAGTCGTAGCCTTCGGTCGCTACCTCGTCGGCGCGTCGCTCAAAGCGCCGCGCCGTCTCGTCGTCTCCCGCGTGTGCCGCGGCGAGCGCGGTCACGAGTAAGGACCGCGCGTTGCGCACACAGGGCGTTGCCAGGTTGGCTTCAACCGCCTGCGTCGTCCGTTCCGCAAGTTCGAGGATCCGGCTCCAGCCGCCAAACACCTCCTCGACCTCGAGCAGGACGGCGATTCCGTGGACACGATGGTGTGCCGAGAGCGGCGCGACGATCGCGTCGTGCTCGGCGGCGAGACGCCTCGCCTCGGGAAAACGGGCATTGGCGCAGCATGACGGGATCGCGATCTCGTAGATGTCGGCGACGTGGTCTGGGTCGCTGATCTCATCTAGAACGCTCAGCCGCCGTTGCGACCAGCTCAGAGCCGACTCGAAGTCCGCTTGTGCGAAGGCAACGGCGGCTCGGGCTCCCCACGCATACGACCGCAGTTCGAGATCACCGAAACGCTCCGCGAGTTCGCTCGCCTCGCGTGCCGCCTCGGAGGTGTTCCGTTCCCAGAAGCTGCGCGCAATGAGTGCTCTCGCGCGCGACACACTCTCCTCCTCGGAGAGCTCTAGCGCTTGCTCGATCCAACCGCCGACGAGCTCCCGGTCGGGTCGCTTCGGCCACATCGAGGCACGGATCGCGGTCTGGAAGGCGAGCTCGCCATACGTGTCCGCGCACGTCGCCTTATTCGAGCAGACCTTCAGCGAGTTCTGCATCGCGGTCCAGAAGGCCTCGCCATCGAACTTGAGCGCGTTTGCCTTTCCCATGGAGCGCCAGAGCCGCGCCTGCGCCTCCTCGTCGGGTCGCAGCGAGAGCGCCCGGCGTAGCAGCGCCAGCGCGTCCTCGATCTCGTAGCGCCGCGTCGCGAACTCGCCCGCGGTCTCGAGCCAAAGAAGCGCTTTCGCGCGCAAACGCTCGAGCTCTGCCTCTTCTCCCGGCCAGGCGAGATCCGCGTCCTCGGGTCGCGCCGCCTCCGCGTAGTGGTGCGCGAGCAGCGACGCAAGCTCATCGCGGCCTTGCCCGCGGCGCTCGAGCCAGGCAGCGAACGCCGCGTGCATCCGTGCGCGAAGAGCTCTCGGAAGGCTTTCGTACGCAACCTCGCGAGTGAGCGCGTGCTTGATCACGTACTCGCGCTCACCGGCCATGCTCGAGCCGGCCCGACGGCGGACGAAGTCGCGATCCTCGAGCACGCGCAGATCGGGCTTTCCCTCGACAAGCTCGTAGACGGGCCCGGCCCAAAAGGTTCGCCCGATGACTGCCGCGGCCTGGAGCGCCGACTTCTCCGCCGTGCTGAGCAGGTCGATGCGAGCCGCGAGAACGGCGTGGACCGAATCGGGAATCGCGAAATCGCTCGGAAGCTCACGGAGCGCCCAGCCGCCGTTCCGGCGGGAGAGCAGGCCACCGTCGATCAACACGCCGAGCAACTCCTCGACGTAAAACGGGTTGCCCTCGGCCCGCTCGACGACGAGCTCGCTAAGCTCCTGCGGCAGGCCGCCCGTGAGCATCTCGTCCAGCATCTGGACAGACTCTTGGGCCGAGAGGGGTTCCAACTCGAGCAGCTCACCGCCGGCGCGCGCTCCCCAGCCGGGTCGACGTTGGAGGAGCTCCGGCCTCGCAGTCGCCATCAGGAGCAGGGGGCCTTGCACGCTGACGAGGACGTACTCGAGCAGGTCGAGGAGTTGGGGCTCAGCCCAATGAATGTCCTCGACGAGCACGACCGCGGGGCGCTCGGCGACGACCTCGCTCAGGAACTCGGCCCAGGCATCCTGGAAGCGATCGCGCGCGGCGAGCGGGTGCAGTTCGCGGGCGACGTCGAGACCGAGCGTGAGGCCCAGGATCGCCCGGCCGCCGAGCCGGTCGAGCGCGAGCTCTGGTGGGTCGCTCTCGAGGAGGCCCAAGTGCTCCTTCAGCACCTCCCCCAGCGCCCAATACGCGGTCCCGGTTCCGTAGGAGAGGCAGCGGCC
>DASVEU010000147.1:0-9406 GCA_036380395.1 Gaiellaceae bacterium | reverse complement strand
CGGCACGTTGGAGGGCTTCACGCGCGACGAGGCGGCCGCGGCGCTGGAGGCGAAAGGCGCGAAGGTCGTGAACTCGGTTTCCGGCAAGACGACGGGACTGGTCGTAGGCGAGGAGCCGGGCAACTCGAAGCTGACGAAGGCCCGCAAGGTCGAAGTCCCGATCCTGTCCGAAGCCGACCTGGTCGAGCTCCTGCAGCGCGCGTAAGCGAAACGAAATTGCGCCGTCTGACGCGGAAACCGACCGCGTCGGACCGGTCCGACATGTCCCGGTGCGACACGTGTGGGGTCGGACCCGAAAAGCAGACGTCGATGTCACGAAAGCGTGTCGGCTTTGTGACTACGAACCGGCCAGGATTTGGGCGAAGCGGTCCTGGGCGCGGCGGGCCCACCAGTACGACAGGGGATGCCCGTTCTGCACCACTGCGAACGCGTAGCGGTCGCTGACGTAGCCGGACAGCGACGACGCGGTGTCCGTCGTGCCGGTCTTCGCCAGGACGCGCCCTCGGGCGGGCGGCTTGCTTAGACGGTGCTGCAGCGTTCCGTTCACGCCCGCCACCGGGAGCGACGCGAGTAGGGCCGGGCCGACGGTCGGATCGGTCCAGGCGATCTTCAAGAGGCTGCCGAGCGCATTCGCCGTCAGGCGGTCGAGTTGCGACAGTCCAGACCCGTCGACGATGCGCACACCCGTCATCGGCACGCCCGCTTCGGCCAGCGCCTGCGTGACCACGGCCGCTCCCGCCGCGCTCGTCCCCCGGCCGAGCTCCGTGAGCCCCAGTTGCTTCAACAGCATCTCGGCGGTGAAGTTGTCGCTCTCGCGGTCCATGAAGCGCAACATCGTCCAGAGCGTCGGCGACGACACGTCGGCAAGCGGTTCCGACCACGCGTCGGCCGTTCCGGTCCGCACGGGCCCGGCGACGGCGATCCCGGCTTGCCGCAGCGCGGCACGGAACGCCGTCGCGGCCGCGAGCGCCGGCGAGCGCGTGACGATGCGGCCGACGCGGGCGCGGTCGACGACGAGCGCCGAAAGCGGCGGCGACTCGTCGATGAAGAAGCTCGGCTTCCACCCGGCAACGATGCGCCGCGTGTCGTAGGCGCTTTCGTCGCCGCTCACGCCGCCCGTCACGCTGCGGATTCCCAAGGCCTTCACCTGTGCAGCGAGCGCGCGCAAGTCGGCGCGCGACAGCGTCGGATCTCCGTTCCCTTTCAGGACGAGGGTGCCCGTCCACTGCGTTCCGTCCTGCTGGCCCTGACCGAGCACGTCGGTCTCGATCCGATAGGTGGGACCGAGCTGCATCAGCGCTGCGTAGGTGAGGGGCAGCTTCTCGTTCGACGCCGGAGCCAGCGACCGGCCGGGGTTCTGCTCGAAGAGGACGGTGCCGGAAGCGAGATCGAGAGCGACGGCCGCCGATCGCGCCGTGGCGACGTGGGGGACGTGGAGCGCGCGGGCGAGCCGGCGTTGCAGCTGCGAGTCCTGCGCCCGCCCTGCCGCAGTCGCGGCAGGTGCGGCCAGGGCAATCAGCGCGATGAGGGCTGCGACAAGACGGCGGTTCACGCGGAATCCATTTTTCGGGCCAGCAGATGGAGTCAAGAAGATGGGCCGGTGCAGGGCAGAAGATAGTCCGGGCGGCCCATGTGCGTTGTGGGCTCAGGCTCGATACTGGTCCGGATCCCGGAAATCGAGGTCGAACTCCGCATGATCCACGACGAGATCCGCTCGCTTCTCGACGCCCCGCCGCAAGGCGACGAGGCGCCGACCATCGACGCCATCGAGCACACCCTCACGGCCGGGTATGCCAGAGCGCTCGCGTTGGAGGCCGAGCGCTGGCGGCTCGAGCGCCGGATCGCGGAGGTCGCTGCGACGCTCGGTGGCAAGTCGCCTGACGACGAGCATTCCGAGCTCACCCAGCTCGGGCGACGGCTGTCCGCCGCCGACGGCGATCTCACCAACCTTCGCGTCCTACTGTCCTCGCTGCGCAGCCTCGCGGAAGAGGTCCGCCAGCCGTCTGGTCAATCGTCTAACTAGACGATCCCGCTTCTCACCGCGTAGACGGCCGCCTGGATGCGGTTGTCGATCTGCAGCTTCATGAGGATGTTCGAGATGTGGTTCTTCACGGTCTTCGGACTGATGTGGAGCTCGCCGGCGATCATCGCGTTGTCCTTGCCGTTGGCGATCAGCTTCAGCACTTCGATCTCGCGCTCAGAAAGCTCGGCCCGGATTGTGGTCTCTATCTCCGGCTGAGTGCTGGACGCACGAACACGCTGCAAAACCTTCGAGGCAATCGTCGGCGAGATCAACGACTCGCCCATCGACGCTGCCTTGATTCCGGCGATCAGCTCCTGAATCGACGAGTCCTTGAGCAGATAGCCGCACGCGCCGGCGAGGATCGCGTCGATCACGTCGTTGTCCTGATCTGAGATCGTCAGCATCACGACCCGAGTGAGCGGTGCGATCGTCGAGATGTGGCGTGTCGCTTCGACGCCGCCCATGCCGGGCATGTTCAGATCCATCACGACGACGTCGGGCGCCACCTCGCGGACAATGGTCAGCGCCTCCTGTCCGGCCGCAGCCTCCCCGACCACGTGCACGCCCTCGTCTTCCAGGAGGTTGCGTAGCCCACTCCTGAAGAGATCGTGGTCATCGACGATCAGGACGCGGACCTGGCCCAGCGCCTGATCGTCCGCTTGTACGAGTTGACTCATGCTGGGCGTCCTTCCCTGGCCGCGGGCGGACGAAGTCTAGTGGAGGGTGATCGTAACCGTGCGGCGGCCCCAACCCAGGGCCTGGGCCAGAGTCGGGAACCACAGGTCGATCGTCATGCCCTGGACTGCGCTGCCCGTGTCGGCGGCTACCCCTTCGCCGTAGCCGGGGATGGAGATCCGGGTGCCGAGCGGGATGACGCCTGGATCGACTGCGATGACCCCGAAGCCGACAGGGAGCCCCGTCGACGTCCGGCCCGGCAAGGAGTAGCCGGTCGCGGTGACCGTCAACGTTCGGGCGCCGACGACGACCCAGGGGGCGCCGGCCGAGGATGTCGGCGCGGTCTGCGCCTGCACCGTCTCCGCTTTGGCCACGACCTGCCGGGCCCGATGATCGAGCGCCCGGATCTGCCGGGCGTTCAGGCGCCGCTGCCGCGAGAGCGCAGCCAGATACGAGACCCGCTTGGCCCGCGCGCTCCGGAGTGTTGCGGCGGTCTGCACTGTCTGGGCCTCGAGGGCCTGAACCGCCCGGATGCGGGCGGCGAGCTCCAGAGCGAGGCCCTGCAGCTTCGAGCGGCCGTCCCTGGTGTCCGTCGCGGCCTGGGCGCCCTGGCGGGCGCCCCGCTCGAGCTCGTCGAGGCGCGTCACGGCGTCGTCAAGCGACTTGGCGCCGAGCAGGACGGCAATCGCATCGGGCTCTCCTTCCTCGTAGAGGGCCCTCAGACGGTCGCCCAGGAGGCGCTGGGATGCCTTGAGGTTGCCCGCGACGACCGCGATCTCTTGCTGGACCCGGTCCCGCTCGAGCCTGAGGCCGTCCGCGCGGCTCCGCAGGCCTGCCAGCTCACTCCGGGCCTGGAGAAGGCGCGAATCCAGGGCGTAGAGGCTCAGAAGGGCCGTATGGGAGCGGCCGGCCAGTCCCGTCCGCTGCTGGCGCGGAGAAGACTGGGCTCCCTTCTTCGAGTCTGCGCCCTCAGCCCCAGGGAGAAAGACTCCCAAGAGCAGCGCGGCTCCGAGCGCCAGCCCGAGCGCGAAGCGGCTCTCCCTAGGCCAACGCAAGGCCTGTGACCCTAGCAAGCTCAGGACTTTGTGCGGGGCTCACACATGGGAGGAATGATCACTTTTAGGCTCGGAAAGCGGTTGCAGACATCCGAAGACGCTGCTAGGGTGCGCCACTTGTGACGTACCGGCCCCCTCCGGTGCGCCCGTCGACCCGGATCTTCCGCGTGCTGGTGCCCAGCGGCAGGAAACGACAGGCGCAGGCGTTCATCCTTTGCATAGCAACGCTGTGTGCGGCGGCATCGGCCAACGCCACGCCCGGGACGGTCGCCTCCAAGCAGGCGCAGGCACAGCAGGTGTTGGCCCAGATCCAGACGATCGACGACAGTCTCGGCGTGGCCGTCGAGTCGTACAACCTCGCCAACGTCCGCCTCCAGAAGATCGAGAGCGACCAGCGCGAGAACCGGCTGCAGTTGAAGGTCACGCGGGCGAACCTCAGGATCGCGCAGGACTCGCTGGCGGCCCGGCTCGTGAGCGCCTACACCTCGACCCAGGACAACTCGACTCTCTCGGTGCTCCTGGGTGCGACGAGCCTCGACGATCTCCTCAATCGCATCGAGGCGGTCAACTCGACCTCCCAGCAGGACGCGAGCATCGTCCAGCAGGTGACGTCCTTCAAGGCGGCAATCCAGCGCCATCGGATCGAGTTGCAGCAGGCCCATTCGGAGCAGCGGACGATCGTGGCGCAGAAGGCCGCGCAGAAGCAGCGGATCGAATCGCAGCTGGCTTCGCGCCGGCAGCTCCTCTCGTCGATCAAGGGCCAGATCGAGCGCATCCGCGCAGCAGAGGCCGCCCAGCAGCGGCAGCTCGCGGCGGCGGCCCGGTCTCGCCTCTCAGGCGGAACCCCGATTTCGCTGCCCGACGGCGTCGGCATCTCGGCCTCGACGCCCGAGGGTTCGACTGTTGCGCCCCCGAACGTCCACGGCGGCGTTGTCGGGATCGCGATGCACTACCTCGGCGTGCGTTACGTCTGGGGCGGCTCGACGCCGAGCGGCTTCGACTGCTCCGGGCTCGTCTCGTACGTTTTCGCACAGATCGGCGTCTCGCTGCCGCACAGCTCGTACGCGCAGTTTGGGATGGGCGTCTCCGTCTCGATCAGCGAGCTCCAGCCCGGCGACCTCGTGTTCTTCACAGGCGCGAGCCATGTAGGGATCTACATCGGCAGCGGGCAGTTCATCCATGCGCCGCACACAGGTGACGTGGTGAAGATCTCCTCGCTCAGCGGCTACTACTCGTCGAACTTCGCCGGCGGCCGGCGAATCTAGCGCGCCACCCGGCGAAGAGACAGCCACAACACTGCGGCGACTGCAAGCGGCAGCACCCACCACGCAGGCACGGATGTTGTCGCCAGCAGCGCCGTGAGCCCGAACGCGAGCAGGATGCCGACGGCGACGCGCCAGTCGTCGCCGACGATGAAGTCCCACCAGAACTTCCCGAACCGTTTCATGCGATCGCGAGCTTCCGGCGGCGACGGAGCGCGGTGACGAAGCCGAGGGAGATCAGCACCACGAAGCCGAGCACTCCCGGCAGCGACGCGTCGCCGCCCGGCCAGTCGACGCCGGCTCCCTCCGCGCCCCAGAAGATCCCGAAGGTCGTCAGCATCACGCCGACCGCGAAAGCGAGTGTGTTCTCGGGAACGCGGCTGAGCGGCTCGCGCACGACGATCCCTGCGAGGACCACGAGCACCACAGCTGCGCCGGCGCCCACGGCGGCGAGCGGAATGCTTCCCTGCGTGCTTCCGAAGGTGAGCACGATGAACGCGACCTCCAGACCTTCGAGGAGTACGCCCTTGAAGGAGATCGTGAACGCGTACCAGTCGAGCCCGGCACGTTCCACGCGCGGTGCGTTCGCGGCTTCGGCGCGCTCACGTGCAAAGACCGCGGCCTCGTCGCGCACCGCCCGCCAGCCGCTTGCCCGCAGAATCGCCTTGCGCAGCCATTGCAGGCCGAAAACGAGCAGCAGCCCTCCGACCACGAGCCGCAGCACCTCGATCGGGATCACGGTGAGCGCAGGCCCGAGCGCCGCGACGATTGCCGCGAGCGCTAGCGTCGCAGCTCCCGCCCCCACGAGCGTGGATCGCCAGCCGCGGGTGAGGCCCATGGCAAGCACGATCGTGAGAGCCTCGACCGTTTCGACCGCGCTCGCGAGGAACGCGGACAGAACGAGAAAGACATCTGTCAGGAGTAGAGCGCCTCTATCTCGGCAGCGAAATGCTCGAGGCACACACGACGCTTCAGCTTCAGAGTCGGCGTCACCTCGCCGGCTTCGAGCGTGAAGTCGCGAGGCAGGATCGTGAACCGCTTGATCTGCTCGTACCGCGAAAGCTCCCTGTTGACCGCGTCGACAGCACGCTGGACGGCGGGCGCCGCGCCCGCGGGATCGACGTCCTCCGAGAGCGTGATCAGCGCCGCGACGTAGGGCCGCCGGTCGCCGACCACGAGCGCCTGCGAGATGACCGCGTGCGTCTTGAGCGCATTCTCCAGATTTTGCGGCGCCACATTCTTCCCGCCCGCGGTGACGAGGATGTCCTTCAACCGGTCGGTGATCGTCAGGAAACCTTCCTCATCGAGCTGGCCCACGTCGCCGGAGCGCAGCCAGCCGTCCTCCGAGAGGACCTCGCGCGTCGCCTCCTCGTCCTTGAAGTAACCGGCGAAGACCGTGTCGGTCTTGATCAGGACCTCGCCGTCGTCCGCGATACGGAGCTCCACGCCGGGCAGCGCCGGCCCGACGCTCCCGAAGCGATAACGAGTCGGGCGGTTGATCGTCGCACCGGTCGTGCACTCGGTCAGGCCATAGCCCTCGAGGATGATGACGTCGAGCGCTGCGAAGAACTCGATGATCTCCTTCGCAAGCGGCGCGCCGCCGGACACGCCGATGCGGAGCTTGCCGCCGAGACGGGACTTCACCTTGGCGTAGACGAGCCGCCCGGCGACCTTGTGCTGCAGCGCGAGCAGGGGTGGCACGGAGCGCCCCGCCTCGCGCAGCTTGCTGACCTTGCCCCCGACGTCTAGGGCCCAGTCGATCAGTCGCCGCTTCGCGCCGGTGGCCTCGTCGAACTTGGCCGTGACTGCCGTGTGCACCTTCTCGTACACCCGAGGCACGCTTGGGAAGACGGTCGGACGAACAGCGGGGAGCGCGTCCCCGACCGCATAAGGATCGGGGCAGAACGCGATCGTGTAGCCGATGTGCGCGCCGAGCAGCGTGAGGCAACGCCCGAAGTTGTGTGCGAGCGGGAGGTACAGCAGCATCACGTCGTCGGTGACGGTGAAGTCCTGCACCTGCCGCACCTCGTCGACCATCGCGTAGTAGTTGCGGTGCAGGATCATGCAGGCCTTCGGCGGGCCGGTGGTGCCCGACGTGTAGATGAAGGTGAACAGATCGTTTTCGTCGATCGCAGAGGCTGCCTCTTCGACCGCTCTGGGATGCTCTTCCGCGTGGGCGCGTCCCCGTTCTCGGAGCGCGGGGAGATCGGAGAACGTCAGCACGTGCTCGAGGTCCAGTCCGGCGAGCTTCGCGCGCTGCTCGTCGTCCTCGCACAACACCCCGACGGCCTCCGAGTGCTCGGCCACGTACACCGCGTCTCTCGGCGAGTTGTTCATGTAGATCGGTGCACCCACGGCGCCGATCAGCCCGAGCGCGAAATCGAAGAGCACCCACTCGAGGCGGGTCGAGGCCAGGATCGCGAAGGCATCACCCTTCCGGACCCCAAGGGCGAGGAGGCCGTGGGCGATCTCGTCGACCGCCTGCGCCGCCTCCGTCCAGGAGACCGGTCGCCATTCCTCTCCCTCCTGGACGAGATAGGCAGGGCTCTCGAGGCCCCGGGCCACGGCGTCCTGCCAGAGGCGGGCGATCGTCCGTGTCCCGGTAGTCGTTGTCGCGGTTGCCACGCCTCCATCGTAATTTCAGACGGCCACACGGGCGGAGCCCGTCTGGCCTCTAGGGCGGCGCCGCCGAGTCGGCGCCTTGGAGACGGCCACACGGGCGGAGCCCGTATGGCCTCTAGGGCGGCGCCGCCGAGTCGGCGCCTTGCAGGGAAGTCCAGACCGACGGAGAATCAGCCCGGTCCCTCTACAATTACAAGGCGGCCATGCGCACTATCTGGAACGGATCCATCTCTTTCGGCCTCGTCAGCATCCCCGTTGGCCTGGCCCTCGCGACCACGCCGAAGGCGAAGCAGTCGGACGTGAGCTTTCGGACGCTCCACCGGGAGTGCAAGACCCCCATCCGCCAGAAGCGCTGGTGCCCTACCCACGAGCGTGAGGTCGGGCCTGACGAGATCGTCAAGGGCTGGGAGGTAGCCAAGGGCGAGTTCGTCATCGTCGAGGACGCCGACCTCGAGGCGATCGCGCAGCACGACGAGTCCCGCTCCATCGAGATCACGCGGTTCGTCCCGCTCGACGAGGTCGATCCGGTCTATCTGGACCGCACGTACTACCTCGCCCCTGCTCAGGCGCCCGCGCAGCGCCGGCCTTACGTGCTGCTGCTCGAGGCGATGAAGCAGGCGGGCATGGGAGGGATCGGCCGCTTCGTTCTCCGGGGCGCAGAGTACTTCGCGCTCATCCGCCCGAAGGGCGACGCCCTGGTGCTCGAGACGCTCTTCCTCGCGGAGGACGTGCGCTCGCAGGCTGAGATCGACGAGGCGGTCGCCGGCACCGAGGTGAAGAAAGCCGAGCTCGATCTCGCCCAGCAGGTGATGCAGAGCCTCGTCGGGGAGTTCGACCCGTCCGAGCTCCACAGCCAGTACCGGAGCGACCTACGCCAGATGCTCGAGGCGAAGCTGGACGGCCAGGAAATTGCGAAGCCCGAGCCCGTGCCGGACGCGCCGGTCCTGGACCTGATGGAAGCGCTGAAGCGCAGTGTTGCCGAGGCCAAGGACCGCAAGACGACGAAATCCGCCGCCTCGAAGACCAAAGCCGCCCCGAAGAGCGGCTCCGGCGGCCGGCGTACGCCGGCGCGCAAATCTGCCTGACGTTCGTTCCCTAGTGATGCGCGGGCATCGCGCCCAAGGCTTCTAGCTGCGCCTGGAACAGCGTCTTGTCGATCTTGCCCTGATAGATGGGCACGCCTTCCTGGACGCAGACGCGGATGACCTCTTGGCGGTCGATCCCGAGCTCCTTGGACAACTCCTCGGGCGTAAGGTGGTTCGCCATCGACGCTCCTCTCTCTGTCGTACGAAAAAGCCCGCCTGCGCAAATGCGCTCAGCGGGCTAAGTCGAGCCTCCATATGTCGTTGCCGGATTCAACGGGCCGGCACTCCCAAAGCAGTCATTGGTCCAAAGGATAATCGGCCGGCATGACAGACGCAAAACTGCCTGGTTTGGAGGAGCGCTTCGCCGAGGTCAAGGGCGTCCGAATGCGGTATTTCCTGGGCGGGGACGGGCCTCCGCTCATTCTCGTCCATGGTCTCGGGGGCGCCGCGGCGAACTGGGCCGAGCTCGTTCCGCTCCTGGTGAGGCGGCACACGCTGCTGGTCCCCGACCTGCCCGGGCACGGCGGCTCGACCGCCCTGCCGGCGGTTGCCGGGCTCGAGCCGTTCGCCGATCGGGTGGCGCTCGTGGCCGAGCGCGAAGGCATGCTGCCCGCGCCGGTGGTCGGTCATTCGCTCGGAGGAATGGTCGTGCTACGCATGGCGCTCCGTCAACCGGACGACGTT
>DASVEU010000146.1:0-2852 GCA_036380395.1 Gaiellaceae bacterium | reverse complement strand
ATCACCAAGGCGCCCAACGTGAACCCGATCATCCGGCTCACCGGTTCGCTGGCCCTTGCCTCGACCGCGCTCGTCCCGCTGCTCCTCTCCGCCGCGTGGCGTGGCTTGCGTTCGGATGGTGCGTCGTGAGAAGCCGAATCCTTCCGTGGGCGATCCTGCTGATTGCCGCGGTCGCCTACCCCCTCGGAGCCTTGGCGCATGGTCGTCCGAGCTTCCCCAGTCGCGCGGACTGCATCAGGCCGGCGAAGCATGACGGCAACCTCGAGGCGGTCTTCGGCCGGTTCGCGACTAGTGCTCGCGCCGACGCGGTACTGCGGCGTGCGTTGGAGGTCGGCTTCAAAGGCACGCAGATCGAATCCGACGGTTGTGGGCTCCTGAAAGTGACTCTGCACGGCATTCCGACATTGCAAGTTGGCCGCGATTTCATCGCAGAAGCCCGCACCGCCGGGTTCAACCCTCGGCTCGAGCAATCAAAGCCATAGGGACAACCCGGTGAAGGTCGCCGTCCTCACGACCTCGTACCCGAGCGATCGGGATCACGGCGCAGGACGATTCGTCGCCGATGCGGTCGAGCGTGTGCGGGCCCGGGGAGTCGCGGTCACGGTGATCGGCCCCGAGCAGTTCGGTCATTTCGGGATTGCCTACGGACATGGGATCGTCGGCAATCTGCGCCGCCGCCCCTGGCGTGCGGTTCTCGTGCCGGCTCTTTTGACGAACTTCCTTCGCGCCGCCCGTCGCGCCGACGCAGACCTCCTGCACGCGCACTGGCTCGCCGCCGGCTGGGTCGCCGCGCGGACCGGCAAGCCGTATGTCGTGCAGGTATGGGGGACGGACGTCGAGCTCGCGCGCCGCGCGCCCTGGCTTGCACGGGGAGTGCTGGGCAGGGCTCGGCTCGTCATCGCCGCCTCGAGGGCGCTGGCGGACGCGGCTCGATCGCTCGGTGCGCGCGAGGTGCGCGTGATCCCGAGTGGCGTCGACCTTCCTCCCGAAGTCGGCGAGGAGGCCGAGCCGGCCGAGGTGCTTTATGCAGGCCGCCTCTCGCCGGAGAAGGGAGTGCTCGAGCTGCTCGACGCCGCGCAGGGACTGAACCTGGTGGTCGCCGGCGACGGCCCTCTGCGCGACCGTTTCCCACTTGCCAGGGGTTTCGTCCAACACGAGGAGCTGCAGCACCTCTACGCGCGCGCCGCCGTGGTCGTCTGTCCCTCGCAACGCGAAGGCTTTGGCGTCGCCTGCCTCGAGGCGATGGCGCACGGCCGTCCCGTGGTCGCGACGCATGTCGGCGGGCTGCTGGATCTGGTCGTGGACGGCGAGACCGGGATCGTCGTGCCGCCCCGCGACCCGGTCGCCCTGCGATCCGCGCTCGACCGGCTCCTCGCGGATAAGGAGCTGCGGCGGCGACTCGGGCTGGCAGGCCGCGAGCGTGCACGCACGCTCTTCTCCTGGGGAGACGTCACCGACGCCACTCTCGCCGCCTACGCCGAGGCTCTTGGGACAATGGAGCGGTGAAGCGAGCTCTCATCACGGGAATCGGGGGGCAGGACGGCTCGTATCTCGCCGAGCTCCTGCTCGAGCGCGGCTACGAGGTGGCGGGGATGGTGCGGCCCGGCGCGGTCGAATATCCGAATCTCGAAGCGGTCCGCGAACGGATCGAGTTGCTCGAGGCTGACCTCCTCGATCAGCGCTCCCTGGCCACGGCATTGGAGGCTGCACGCCCTGGCGAGGTCTACAACCTCGCGGCTCCCTCATTCGTCCCTGCGTCCTGGGAACGGCCGGTCGAGACCGCGGAGTTCGCCGCGGTCGGCGCAACGTCGCTGCTCGAGGCGATCAGGACAGTCGATCCCGCGATTCGCGTCTATCAGGCGTCGTCGAGCGAGATCTTCGGCGAGCCACGCCAGAGCCCCCAGACGGAGGAAACGCCTCTCGAGCCGGTGACGCCCTACGGCGTCGCAAAGGCATACGCGCACTTCATCGTCAGCTCGTATCGCCGCCGGTACGGCCTGTTCGCATGCTCGGGGATCCTCTACAACCACGAGTCGCCCCGGCGGCCGCTGGAGTTCCTGCCGCGCAAGGTCGCGCATGGCGCCGCGGCCATCTCTCTCGGTCTGCAGGAGGAGCTCGTCCTCGGGGATCTCGACGCTCGCCGCGACTGGGGCTATGCGGGCGACTACGTGCGTGCGATGTGGCTGATGTTGCAGGAGGACGAGCCCGGGGATTACATCGTCGCGTCCGGCACGAGCCATTCTGTCCGGGAGCTCGTGCAGTGCGCCTTCGCGCACGTCGGGCTCGACTGGGAAGAGCACGTCCGTGTCGATCCTGCGCTGCAGCGCGGGGCGGCAGAGCTGCACCGGCTGGTCGGCGATGCATCGCGTGCGCACGGCAGGCTCGGCTGGCGGCGGGAGCTCGATTTCGAGCAGCTTGTGCACCTGCTTGTCGACGCCGACCTAGAACGCCTGCGCATGCCCGCAACTAGCATGGAACGATGAGCGAGGAGCGCCGGCTGACGATCGACGGGGTCGAAGTCCACGACGGCGGTGCGTGCTACGTCGTCGCGGAGATCGGCAACAACCATCAGGGCAGTCTCGAGCAGGCGAAGCAGCTGGTCGACGCTGCCAAGGAGTGCGGCGTCGACGCCGTCAAACTGCAGAAGCGCGCGAATCGCGCGCTCTACACGCGCGAGTTCTTCGATCAGCCGTACGACAACGAGTTCAGCTTCGGTCGAACTTACGGCGAGCATCGCGAGGCACTCGAGCTGTCGCCGAGCGACCTTGCCGAGCTGCAGGCCCATGCGCGCGAGGTCGGCATCACCTTCTTTGCGACCGCGTTCGACTTCGAGAGTGCCGATCTCCTCGCGG
>DASVEU010000145.1:0-2012 GCA_036380395.1 Gaiellaceae bacterium | reverse complement strand
AGGACGTTCTTGGCATCCTGGCCGTTGAGGATCTGGTTGAAGCCCTGGTAGATGATCTGCGAGCCCTGCGCGTACTTCGTGCCCAGGACGGTCGGGCGTGTCACGCGCGCGACGTTCGCGATCTCCGGCTTGAGCCAGGGGTTCACCTTGCGCACGGCCGGGTCGCGGGCGACGGAGGCGATCGTCGGGACGTTGCTGTTGTAGATGGCGTTGAACTTCTCCACGGGTGCGCTCGTCAAGTACCGGACGAGCTCGATCGCCGCGGGCTTGTTCTTCGAGAACGCCGAGACGCCGAGCTGCCAGCCGCCCACCGTGCCCACGGACGCGTTGTTCCCCGACCGCGGCAGGACGGTCACGTCGAACTTGCCCTTGACGGGACCGGTCTGGCTCTTCGAGTACGCGTAGGGCCAGTTCCGCATGAAGGCGGCGTTGCCCGCCCCGAAGGCGGAGTCCGCCTCACCCTCCTGATACGTCGTCACGCCGCGGGGCGTGATCTTCCCGACCCAGCTGCGCTGGAGGTTGAGGATCGCGACCGCTCGGGGGTTGTTGATCGAGACCTTGCCGTTTTCGATGAAGTTCCCGCCTCCACTGGAGGCAAGCCACTCGAGCCCGTCGCAGGTCAGGCCCTCGTAGGCGTTCCCCTGGTAGACGAACCCGTAGAAGTTCGGGTTGCTCGCCTGCTCACCCTCCTGGATCTTCTGCGCCATGGTGCCCAGCTGGGCCCATGTCTTCGGCGGCGACGAGTAGCCGTACTTCTTCAACAGGTCGGTGCGGTAGTACAGGATGCCGAAGTCGCCGAACCAGGGCATCGCGACCAGCTTCCCGTTGATCGTGTTGTTCCTGATGATTCCCGCCGAGTGCGCCCTCGCGTCCCGCGCGAGGGCCGACTTCAGGTCGACCAGATACTGCGCGAACGCGCCGGGCCAGACGACGTCGAGCATGACGACGTCGAACGCCGACGACTTGGCGGAGAACGTCCGTGCCAGCTGCGAGTACGAGGCCGACGAGTCCGCCGGATGCGGCACGAGCTTGACCTTGATGCCCGTGTCCGCCGAGAACTTGGCCACGAGCAGCTGATCGCGCTTGTGGCTCTTGCCCACGGGACCGTCGCCGAGGAACGTCAGAGACGTTCCGCCGTACTTGGCCTTCAGGGCCTTTGCGTTGGGGACGTTCGGGGGCTTGACAGGCGCCGGCGCGGCCGCCGTCTCGTTGCCCGCGGTGCCTACCGCGGCGGCTGCCAGCGACGCGACGAGGGCCAGTGCCCCGGCCACGCTGCCGACGAAGCGCATCGAGCGATGCTTCACTTCTCCCACCTTTCCTAGACGGACGTCGCAGAGTGAGCCGCTGGGGGTCGGCGCGGCGCGAGAAGGTCGGTACCCAGGGACGCTCGCGCGGAGCCCGCTAGCGGTCGTCGGGCGACGTGACGAGTGTCAGACGTCATGCAGCACAGCCACGGTAGAGATTCTCGCAAGCCGGTGTCAAGAACGAGACACTTCTGAGCCATCTGCGGCCGGCCGTCGCGTCGCGGTCGTCAGCTCGAGCTTCGCCCAGGTGCGGACGCTCGTCGCCTGGGTCGCGCCGCAGGTGAGCCGCTCGATCGGCGCGGAGGTGCCCTCGGCGAGGACGACGCGCACGTCCACGTCGCCGCCGGCGAGTCGCACGGCGACGGCTCCGTCGCCCCGCCGGTCGACCTCGAGCGGGCCGAGCGCGTCGAGCGCGTCGATGCCGAGCGCTTCGCGGGCGAAGTGCTGGGCTGCCTGCACCGCCGGGACGAAGCACGAGCGGCCCCGGAGCAGGTCGACCGTGACCCGGCCGTCGAGGTGCCGCTCGACGACCCCGGCCGCGCGCTCGCGAGTCAGCCTGCCGTAGTAGAGCCCCTGCGGGAGGATCACGACGTTCGCCGCGAACCGGTCGCCACCCACGTGGGAGCATTGCCAGACCCATCCCGGGAATGCTTCCGTGAGGACCGCGGCCACCGGCCAGCCGCGCTGGGCACAGCAGGCGTCGCGCCT
>DASVEU010000144.1:0-6630 GCA_036380395.1 Gaiellaceae bacterium | reverse complement strand
AGAGCATGACGAGCGCGCAGACGTACGCAAGGCGGCGGCGGCGCATACCTGTCCTATCGGCGGCCAGCCGTATCTCTTTAATGTCGGGCTGGTGTGGACGCTGAGGAAGGTTTGTGGGGCCGAGAAGCTCGTCAAAACGGTCGCCGGGGCGAAGCCCGCGCGACCTCGCTGCGGCGCCGCCGAGTCGGCGCCTTAGTCGCAAATATGGACGTCCAGATCACCCCGGAACCGACCCAGGAAGAACGCAGAGCGATCCTCGAAGCGCTTGAAGAGGACGGTCGAACCGCCGCGGCGCCCTCGCCCTGGCGCCGCGCCGGGCTAGGCCCCGGGCCCGAGGAGGAGAACGATCAGGCCGTCGCGCCGCCGCGCCAGAGGCGCGGAGCGACCCGGGCGTAGTCCAGCCCGGAGATCCACGTCAGCACGACTGCCACGAGCAGCGTCCACCAGGCAATGTCGCTTCGCCAGGCACCGGCGGCCGCGAAGCCGCCGACGGCTGCGGCCACCGCCTGCGACCACGTCTTCAGCTTGCCCAGATCGCGTGCCTGCAGCACCACGCCTCGTTCGAGTGCGGCCAGGCGCAGCGCGGTGACGAGGAACTCCCGGACGACGATCGCAGCGACCATCCAGCCGGGCGCCACCCGCTGGTCGACGAGCATGATCAAGACCGCGAGGACGAGGATCTTGTCCGCCGCGGGATCGAGCAGCGAGCCGAGCGGCGAGGAGTGGCCGCGGCTGCGTGCGATGCGCCCGTCGAACCAATCCGTGGCCATCGCGGCCGCGAAGACCGCCGTCGCCCAGTAGTTGTGACCGTGGAAGTCCAACGCGTAGAGCAAGATGACGAAAGGGACGGAGGCGGCGCGCGCAACCGTCAGACCGTCTGGAAGACTCATAGGCCGCTTTCCGGCCGATGAGTGGAAGGGGCGGCACGTGGGGGGAACATGGTTTTCCCCAGGGGAGCGAGCCAGAGGCGAGCGACCACGATCGCAAGAATAGAGGGGCAGTGGCGGTTTTCAGCAAAGTGCTCGTCGCCAATCGGGGCGAGATCGCGATCCGGGTCTTCCGGACGCTGCGCGAGCTCGGCATCGGCACGGTCGCCGTCTATTCGGACGTCGACCGGAATTCGGCACACGTGAGCTACGCGGATGAGGCGCATCTGATCGGCGCCGGGCCGCCCGCCGAGAGCTATCTGAACCAGGAACGGATCCTCGATGCAGCGCAGCGGGCCGGGGCGGAAGCGATCCATCCGGGCTACGGCTTCCTCGCGGAGAACGCAGATTTCGCCCGCGACTGCGGCGAGCGGGGTCTCGTGTGGATCGGCCCGCCGCCTGACGCGATCGAGGCGATGGGATCCAAGATCGAAGCGCGTGTGCGGATGCGGGCGGCAGGCGTCCCGATCGTCCCGGGCGTCACCCAGCCCGTCGAATCGGCCGAGGAGGTGCGCACGCTCGGCGACGAGCTCGGCTGGCCGGTCGCGATCAAGGCGTCCGCGGGCGGTGGTGGCAAAGGGTTGAAGGTCGTCCGCGATCCAGGGGAGGTGGGGCGTGCCTTCGAGTCGGCCCGACGCGAGGGCGAGGCCTACTTCTCGGATCCAGCCGTGTACGTAGAGCGCTATCTCGAGGATCCGCGCCACGTCGAGGTGCAGGTCCTCGCGGATGCGCACGGCAACGTCATTCACCTGGGCGAGCGCGACTGCACGATTCAGCGCCGCCATCAGAAGCTCGTCGAGGAGACGCCTTCGCCCGCTGTCGACAGCGGGTTGCGGGAGCGGATCGGTGCGATCGCCGTCGATGCGGCGCGTGCGGTCGGCTACCAGAGCGCCGGCACGATCGAGGGCCTCCTCTCGCGCGACGGCGAGTACTTCTTCCTGGAGATGAACACGCGCATCCAGGTCGAGCACACGGTCACGGAGATGGTGACCGGTCTCGATCTTGTGCGCGAGCAGGTGTTGATCGCGTCGGGGCGACCGCTCTCTGTGCGACAGCAAGACGTGCATCTGCACGGCCACGCGCTGGAGTGCCGGATCAACGCGGAGGACGTTTCCAACGGATTCCTTCCCGCACCCGGGACGATCACGCGCTACCACGAGCCGAGCGGGCCGGGTGTGCGCGTCGACTCCGGTGTCATCGCCGGAAGCGAGATCTCTCCCCTCTACGACCCGATGATCGCGAAGCTCGTCGTCCATGACGTCGACCGCGAGCGTGCGCGGCGGCGGATGCTGCGGGCCCTCGACGAGTTCGTGATCGACGGCGTGAGGACGTTGATCGGCTTCCACAAGGCTCTGCTGACGCACCCCTGCTTCGTCGAGGGCGAGACGTGTCACGGCCTGGTCGAGTCAGAGCTGCTGGCGGCGCGCGCGGGGGAGTTCGAGAACGGCCGTCGGGTTGGCCCCCCGGAACTCGGCACGGCTGCCCTACGTGAGGCGGTCCGCTCGGTCGAGGTCGATGGACGTCGGTTCGAGGTGCGTGTCCTCAGGCCGGAGCCGGCCTTCGCCGAGCTGGGGAGGCGCCGTCGTGAGCGTGCGCGTGGGAGCGGGGCCGGGGGCGCAGGCCGCGACGCGGTGCTGAGCCCGATGCAGGGAACGGTTCTTGCCGTCGAGGTGGCAGAAGGCGATGAGGTTCAGGCGGGCCAGGTCATCTGCATCGTCGAGGCCATGAAGATGGAAAACGAGGTGCACGCGCACCGCGCCGGTACCGTCAGCGAGCTGTCCGTCGTCCCCGGGCAGCCGGTCACGACGGGCCAGGTGATCTGCGTCGTGACGGCCGAGTGAGATGACGGCGCTAAACCGGCGCAGACACGTAGGCCTCTCGCGGGTATCGTCGCTCGCAGAGGGTGGTGGGTGATGACCCCCACCCAGGGTGGGGCCGCGCGCACGCGTGTACCTCTAGACATGCGGCGATCTCGAGACAAGCGGCGATCTCGAGGCGCGGCGACGCGCGGTGGGGCGCGGGTAGAGTGCCGCGCCGGTGGATCTCTACGAGTACCAGGGCAAGCAGCTTTTCGCGCGCTACGGCATCCCCGTGTCCGAAGGCCGCCTCGCGACGACGCCCGAGGAGGCGCGCGCGGCGGCTGAGGAGATCGGGGGCACGGTCGTCGTCAAGGCCCAGGTGCTGACCGGCGGGCGCGGCAAGGCCGGAGGCGTGAAGCTCGCCGACGATCCCGCCGACTCGGAAGCGAAGGCGCGCGACATCCTCGGGCTCGACATCAACGGCCACGTGGTACGCAAGGTCTGGATCGAGCAGGCCTCGGAGATCGCGAAGGAGTACTACCTCTCGATCACCTTCGACCGCGGCGCGAAGCAACCGCTCTACATGCTCACAACCGAGGGCGGGGTCGAGATCGAGCAGGTCGCCGAGCAGAATCCAGAGGCGCTCGCCCGCCTGCACGTCGATCCGCTCGAAGGCTTTCAGCCGTACCAGGCCCGCCGACTGATCTACGGCGCAGGCATCGATGATCCGAGCGAGCAGAAGCAGATCCTCGGCATCATCGAGAAGCTGTACGACTGCTTCGTCGAGTCGGACGCGATGCTCACTGAGATCAACCCGCTGATCGTCACTCCCGGCGGAGACGTGCGCGCGCTCGATGCAAAGTTCACCGTCGACGACAGCGCGCTCTTCCGCCACCCCGACATCGCCGAGATGCGCGACGTCGAGGCGGCTGACCCGCAGGAGCGGCTCGCGCGGGAGAAAGGCGTCACCTACGTCAAGCTCGACGGCGACGTCGGAATCCTCGGGAACGGGGCGGGCCTGTCGATGTCGACCGTGGATGTGGTCGTCGTCGCGGGCGGCAGGCCGGCGAACTTCTGCGATCTGGGCGGCGGTGGCGATGCGCAGGGGGTGGTCGACGCGCTCGAGGTGATCACGAGCGACAAGCAGGTCCGCTCGATCTTCTTCAACATCTTCGGGGGAATCACCCGCGGCGACGAGGTGGCGCGCGGAATCCTGACCGCGCTCGACCAGATGAGAATCGACCTCCCGATCGTCGTCAGGCTCGACGGGACGAACGCCGAGGAAGGGCGCAGGCTGCTCGCCGAGGCAGCGCCTCCCAACCTCCACGTCGAGCCCACGATGCTGAAAGCTGCGCAGCGCGCGGTCGAGTTGGCGGCGTGACCGACGTCTGGTCGCAGCGTGCGGACGCTTTCCGTGAGAGCCCGACCCATCGTGAAGGACCGGATCTCGATCTGCTCGTCGAGTGGTGTGACCCCGGCCACGACGTGAAGGTGCTCGACGTCGCGACCGGGGGAGGCCACGTCGCGAGGCGACTGCGCGAGGCAGGCTGCACGGTCGTCACCGTCGACCCGGCGCCGGGCATGGAGCCGGACGTCGTCTCTCGCGCCGAAGAGCTGCCGTTCGAGGACGGGAGCTTCGATGTCGTCACCTGCAGGATCGCCGCCCATCACTTCCAGGACATTCGCAAGGCGGTCGCCGAAATGGCGCGCGTCACGCAGGCCGTCGTCGTGATCGAGGACAACGTCTTCGTCGACGAGAGAGTCGAGGAAGCCGAGCGCCTGCGCGACCCGACGCACGTGCGCTGTTACTCGGAGGACGAGTGGAAGGAGATGCTCACGGAGGCCGGCCTCGAGGTCGAGCAGCTCGAACGCTTCGAACGTCACCCCGTGGTCGAGGGCTGGCTCGCGCGAGTCGACACGCCGCCCGAGGACGCCGCGCGCGTCCGCGAGCTCCTCGCGGATCACGTGCAAGACGGTGCGCTCAGCCTGAGGTCGATCGTCGTCAAGGCCCGGATAAGCCAGACGTAATGGCGATCATCGTCGACCACGGCACGCGCCTCGTCGTGCAGGGCCTGACGGGCAGCGAAGGCCGCTTCCACGGTCTGCGCAACCGCAGGTACGGAACGCAGGTGGTCGCCGGCGTCACCCCGGGCAAGGCAGGGCAAGACGTCGAGGGCATTCCCGTCTACAACACGGTCGCCGACGCGGTGCACGAGACAGAAGCGAACACGACGCTCATCTTCGTGCCGGCGCGCTTCGCGACCGACGCGATCTACGAAGCTGTGGACGCCGGCATCGGCACCGTGATCTGCATCACCGAGCACATTCCGGCTCACGACATGCTGCGGGTCTACACGTACATCCGCGACAGGGGCGTGACGATGATCGGGCCGAACTGTCCCGGCGTGCTGTCCCCCGGCAAGGCGAACGTCGGGATCATCCCCGCTGAGATCTTCTCCGAGGGTGCGATCGGCCTCGTCTCACGCTCTGGCACGCTCACGTACCAGATCGGCCACGAGCTCACTCAGCTGGGGCTCGGGAACTCGACGATCGTCGGCATCGGCGGCGATCCGGTCGTCGGCTCGTCCTTCATCGACGTCCTCCAGCGGTTCGAGACGGACCACGAGACGGAGCTGATCGTGCTCGTGGGCGAGATCGGCGGCGACGAGGAGGAGAAGGCCGCCCGCTTCGTGCAGGATCACATCACGAAGCCGGTGATCGCCTACATCGCCGGGTTCTCGGCACCCCCCGGCAAGACGATGGGTCACGCGGGTGCGATCATCTCGGGGTCGTCGGGAACGGCCCAAGCAAAGAAGGAAGCACTGGAAGCAGCGGAGATTCAGGTCGGGACGACGCCGACTGCGGTCGCGCAACTCGTGGCCGAGCGATTCGGGGCGCGCGCCTAAACTCTCGCTGATGGAGACGGTCTCCTTCGCGCGGGGCATCCCCGCCCCCGAATGTCTTCCGGTCGAGGAACTCGCAGACTGCGCGCGGGCCGCGCTCGAGCGCGACGGAGCCACCGTGCTCTCGTACGGTTCGTCGGCCGGGTACGGGCCGCTCCGCGACTGGATCGCGACGCGTCACGGTATCGATCCCACGCGGGTCCTGGTCACCAACGGCTCGCTGCAGGGAATGGTCTTCTTCGCCGAACGGTTCGCCGGGGAGCGGGTCCTCGTGGAGGCGCCGACCTACGATCGCCCGCTGAAGATCCTCGCTGCGCGGGGCGTCGAGACGACGCCGGTGGCGATGGACGACGAGGGCCTCGACCTGGACGCACTCACACATGCGCTCGACAGCGGCAGGAAGCCGGCGTTCCTCTACACGATTCCCACTTTCCAGAACCCGAGCGGGAGAACGCTCAGCGAGGAACGTCGTCATCGACTTGCCGAGCTCGCACGCGCGCACCAGCTGCTGGTGCTCGAGGACGATCCGTACGGGCTCGTTCGCTTCGACGGCGAGGCGCCGCCGACGCTGTTCGAGCTGGAAGGCGGCAAGCATGTCGCCTACTCGTCCTCCTTCTCGAAGACGATCGCGCCGGGGTTGCGCGTCGGCTACTTCGTCCTGCCCGAGGTTTTGGAGCAAGAGCTCGAGGCGCTGGCGACCTCCACCTACATCACGCCGGTCCTACTGGGGCAGGCGACGGTGTTCGAGTTTCTGCGCCGCGGCAACTTCGAGCCGAACCTCGAACGAGTCGCGACACTCCTCGGCGCCCGTCGTGACGCGATGCTCGAAGCACTCGAACGTGAGCTTCCGGATGCACGTTGGAGCCGGCCTCAGGGCGGCTACTTCATCTGGCTCGAACTACCCGAAGGCACCGATGCCGGTGCGTTGCTCGACCGTGCAGCCGCGGCCGGCGTGACGTACGTGCCCGGTGCGGATTTCGGAGGTGGGCCGAACACTGCGCG
>DASVEU010000143.1:0-3374 GCA_036380395.1 Gaiellaceae bacterium | reverse complement strand
CTCTCCTTGAACTTCCCCGCGTTGCGGAAGAAGCAGACGACCTTGCCGTCTTTGGCATACGCCGGCATCCCGTACCAGGTCTTCGGCGAGAGGTCTGGGGCGGCCGCTTTGACGAGCTCATGGAGCCGCTTGGCGATGGCGCGATCTTTCGGCGACATCGCGGCGATCGCGGCGCGCACGGCGGTTTCTCCGTCCGTCTTGTCCTTCAGCTCTCGGGCTCGCGCTCTCACCGCGGCTTTTTCTTCGGCTGTGAATCCTTCTTTCTTGTTGGTGCTCTTGCCGGACCCTTGCTTGCCTTTCTTCGTAGTGGTGCTCATCGGTCTCCTTTCGTGCGTTCGACGACCTGCGCGAAGCGGTCGAGCCGCTGCAGCCACGTGCTGATGCCCTCGAAAGCGTAGGGGGCGAGCATGCACCTGCGGACACGGCCGACCTTCTCCGTCGTCACGAGTTGCGCCTCCTCGAGCAGCCGGATGTGCTTCTTCATCCCGGTCAGCGACATGCCAAAAGGCTCGGCGAGCTCGCTGATCGTCGCTCTACCGGAACCGAGCCGTTCGAGGACGGCGCGGCGGGTCGGGTCGGCGAGGGCTACGAAAGCGAGGTCGACGGTCGTTGGATACTGAACCATTAGGTTCACTGTAGTGGATTTCGGCGCTGCGACGCAATACCGCCGCGTCGGCAAGTGCGGGCTGATGGCTCATGCGGCGATCGATCCGGGCAGATGGCGTGGCGCAGGACACAGTCCGCCCGGGGCCACGCCACCAGCATCACCTTTCGTATCGACGAACCGGGCGTTTTACGTCCGCTTTACATAGACCACACTCCAGGCTGATCCGGGTCGACCAGGATCCTGGCCATGCGACGGCTCTGGCTGGTGCTGCTCTGCGCCGCCCTCCTGCCGGCGACCCTCGCTCGAGCTGCCGGCGCGAGCGAAGACCGCGGCATCGTCGTGCGCGTCCAACCGCCGCGCTTCGCCATCCGCGAGCTCGACGGGAGTCGCGTGGGATTCAGGATCAACCGGGCGACCGTCGTCACGCTGAACGGGCGGCGCGTGCGCCTTCGCCGCCTTCAACCCGGCGACGTGCTGGCCGTCGACCACATCGGGCGACTCGCGACCGCAATCCGGGCGATTCGGCCGTGAGCGGCCTCGCGGTCGTCATCGAAGACGACCAAGCGATCAGCGCGCTCGTCGCCACGTACCTGGAGCAGGCGGGCTTCGAGGTGGTGTGTGAATGCACCGGCGAGGGCGGATTCAAAGCGGTCGATCGACGGCAACCGCGTTTCGTCGTGCTCGACCTCGGGCTTCCTGACGTCGACGGGTTCGACCTCTGTCGACGATTGCGCCGCAGCGCGGACGTCCCGATCCTGATCCTCACCGCGCGCGACGAGGAAGCGGACCGGGTCATCGGCCTCGAGCTCGGCGCGGACGACTACCTCACCAAGCCGTTCTCGCCGCGCGAGCTCGTGGCGCGGGTCCGCGCGGTCCTGCGAAGGGCCGACCCCGGGCCGCCGGAGTCGCGTGTCATCGAGTTGGGCGAGCTGAGAGTTGACCTCCGAACGCGTTGCGCGACATTCGCTGGCTCGCGGCTCGCATTGCGGACACTCGAGTTCGAGCTGCTCGCGGAGCTCGCGCGCAGCGCCGGCAACGTCGTGACGCGCGACCGGCTCCTCGATCGCGTCTGGGGACTCTCGTTCGCAGGTGGAACGCGCACCGTCGACGTCCACGTCGCCCAGCTGCGCAAGAAGCTCGGGCGTCCGGACCTCATCCACACGGTCCGCGGCGTCGGCTACCGCCTCCTCGACAGCCAGACGTGAATTCGCTGCAGGCACGGCTCCGACTCGCGATCGGCGCTGCTGTGCTCGGCGCCGTCTCGCTCTCGTTGCTCGTCGGCGCGTACCTCGTCCGCCGGTCGCTCGAGCAGAGCGCCTTCGACGGTCTCCGGCGACAGGTCGCACTGCTGGCGAACGAGCACGTGCATCCTCCGGCAGGCTCCTTCGGGCGATTCCTCGCCACCCAGGACGAGCGCCTCTCCGTCCTGCCCCGGGCGCAAGCACGCCTCCTCGTCCCCGACCGTCCGACGGGGCGCATCACCATCAACGGGCACAACTACCTCTACGCAAGCAAGAGCACCGACAGCGATGTCGTCGTGCTCCTGCGCACTGCCAGCTCGGTGCGCGCGGAGAACCAACCCTTCTGGATCGCGCTGGCAGCTGCCGGTTTCCTCGGCTGCATTCTCGCCGCGGGTGTTGCGGCGGTCCTCGCCCGCAGCATCTCGCGCCCAGTTCTACGCGTCGCGCGCGCGAGCAGCCGCCTTGCGGACGGCGAGGACCCAGAGCCACTCCCGCTGGGTGGTTCGAGTGAGCTCCACGGCCTTGCGCTGTCATTCAACACGATGGCGATGCAGCTGGCGCGTGCGCGAAGCGCAGAGCGTTCGTTCCTACTGTCGGTGAGCCACGAGCTGAAGACTCCCTTGACGGCGATCCGCGGCTACTCAGAAGCGCTCGACGAAGGCGTCTTGACGTCCGAGCGCGCCGGAAAGGTGATCCGGACCGAAGCTGCACGACTCGAACGCGTGATCATGGATCTCATCAACCTCGCGCGACTCGACCAGCGACGCTTCGACATTTTTCTCGAGCCCGTCGATCTGGCGGGGATTGCGCGCGAGAGCGCGATGCGCCACGCTGCAGGCGCGCGCGAGCTCGGCGTCCGCTTGGACGTTCAACAGGGCGACGAGCCCGCTCCGGCGCTGGCCGATCGCGACCGCCTGTTGCAGGCGCTGTCGAACCTCCTCGAGAATGCCTTGCGCTGTACGCCATCCGGTGGCACGGTCACGCTGGCCGCGGCTGCAGGCAAGCTCACGGTGAAGGACACGGGTCCAGGCATCGGCCCTGACGAGGTGCCCCGCGCATTCGAGCGCTTCTTCCTGTACCGGCGTTACAACGGCCACCGTCCGGTGGGCACTGGTCTCGGCCTCGCGATCGTCCGCGAGCTCGCCCTCGCGATGGGCGGTGACGTCGCCGTCGCCAGCTCCTCGAGCGGAACCGAGTTCACGCTGCGACTCCCGCTGCCCGAGCGCGCGAACGAGCACCGCGCTTTACACGTGCTTACGTAGGCGTGACGCGAGCTTACGTGCGGATCACACCGTTCACATACGCAGCTGGGATAACGGACGGGTCAACCGGCCTTCAAGATGCGGAGGTTCATTTTGAAAGCGAAGCTGATCCTTCTAGCGGTAGTCGCAGGGCTCGTGCTCGCGGCTGCGGCGTCCGCGGCGAGGCTCGATGTCATCCGCGGCACGGACGGCCCCGACAGTCTCAACGGCACGTCCGGGCCGGACATCATCTACGCAAGGGGCGGCAACGACAGCATCCGGGCG
>DASVEU010000142.1:0-19873 GCA_036380395.1 Gaiellaceae bacterium | reverse complement strand
GGACATCGATGAGATGCAGGTCTGGATGGCTAGTCATGAGTTCTCCTTCAAAAGGTACTGGGGCACAAACGCCCTCACCTATATAAACGCTTGGAGCTCTCCGACTGTTCCTCAGTCGTTCACTCGCAGCGCGAAAGTCGGAGCGGACCCGAGACCGTCACGGTGTCGATCCCCTCGGTGGCTCACCCAGCCTTGCTGGGCCGGATAGGTGGCGACGGCGAGAATCACACCCGCCAGCACGGCGCCACCCAGCGCTGCCCGCCGGCGGCGCGCTCCGACAACGACCCGCTCCACGCGGCGGTGCCAGTCTGCGGTGCCGTCCCGCAGCGTACGTGTGAGGTAAACCAGGACGTGCACGATCATCAACAGCCCCCAGACGCCGAAGCTGACGATGTGCACTGCGAACCAGACTCCGCCGTGCCCGACGACGGCCAGTGCGATTCCGCTGCCGAAGAGCACGAGCGTCGAAGCGACCAGAACCGGAGCGAGCAACCGCAGCAGAAGCCTTGGCGGCCCCTCCTGTCTGTACAACCTGTCGCCCGCGTAGTAGCGCAGGAATCGCCAGCCGGTGCTGGCGAGCTTGAGCGCGACGGGCGGTAGCAACAGGAGCCCGAGAAAGAGGTGCACGGGCAGCAACGACCGGGCGGACAGAGTCGTCAGCGTCTCCGCGATGAGCAGGACGAGCAGGACCAGCCCGACCGACGTCGTCAGGCGCTCGTTGCCCGGCGGACCTGCTCGCCGAATCTGGTCAGTCACGCCTGAGAAAGTGCAGGGCCACCTGCCAGCTGCCCAAGCACCTCGAACATGGCGGCCAGATCGCGATGCTCGTATCCCAGTGCGCGCGCGACGGTGAGCACCTCGTCGGCCGCGGCCGTCGACGGCAGGGGGATATGCAGCTCTCGTGCTGCGTCGAGCGCGAGCACCACGTCTTTCTGCATCAGGCTGACGTCGAACCAGGCGTCTTCGGGAAGGTCAAGGACGAGCTCGGCACGAGCCTTCAGCATCGGGGAGCCGATCGCGCTCTGCGTCATGACGCCGACGGCGAGCTCCCGGTCGATTCCGGCGCGATCGGCCAGGACCAGTCCCTCGGCGAAGGCGAGCATTTGCACGGCGAGACTGATGTTGATCGCGAGCTTCAGGACCAGCCCTTGTCCGTTCTCGCCGATGTGCGTCGGCGTGCCGAGCTCGCGCAGGATCGGCTCGACCTGCGCGTACGCCTGCTCGTCGCCGCCGACCATGATCGTGAGGGTTCCCGCCTGCACCTGCGGAACGCTTCCCGACACCGGCGCATCGAGCATCGACGCTCCGAGCTCCCGCACCCTCGCCGCGAGCTCGCGACTCGCACGCGGGCTGACGGTGCTCATGTCGACCCAGATCTTCCCGGCGGCTAGGCCGGCCAAGATGCCGTCGGGTCCCGACGCAACGACCTCGAGCACCTCGTCGTCGGGCAGGGATGTAAAGACTACGTCGGCAGCCTCGGCGACCCCACGCGGCGTGTCCCGCCAGCGCAAACCCCTCTGGATCAACCCCTGAGCGTCTGCTCGAGTTTGCTCCTCGCCGTAGATCGGATAGCCGGCGGCGAGAAGGCGCGCCGCCATGTTGCCGCCCATGCGTCCGAGGCCGATGAAGCCGATCCTCGTTGCCATCGCCGGTTCGCCTCGCATGCTCAACTCCTCTCCAGTGCCAGCGCACCTGCCGGCTGGTCTTCGCCCGTCGCCGCACCGTTCGATCTCGAATTCGTCGCGGCCTCCGCCGGCTCGGCGCGGTCGAGGATCTGACTTGCCGCGAGATAGCGCTGCACGTTCGCCGGGGTTGGTTCCCCGGCGAGGTCGTGGACGGCCTCTCGGAACAGCGCCTGAGCATGGGAAAGGGTCATGCAGGGCACGATGGCGGACGGTTCTCGCCGTGTCGTCAGGGCGAGCGGCAAACATCAGTACCGGCCTGCCGGGAAGTTCTGCTTACGGCTAGCTGGAAGCGGTCGGAAGCTCGATCCGCACAGCTGTCCCCGCGCCGAGCGGGCTTTCGACCGCAATCGCTCCGCCCAGCGCCTCCACACGGTCTCTGAGCCCGATCAGGCCGGTGCCCCTTGCCGAATCCGCACCCCCCGCACCGTCATCCCGGACGGAGACGCGAACTACACCGTCGACCGCCTCCACGCCGACGCGGACGATCGAGGCGTGGGCGTGCTTGGCGGCATTCGTCAGCGTCTCCGAGACGATGTAATACGTCGCCACCTCGATCCGCTCCGGGAGCCTCGCGTCGACTCGGACGTCCAGCTCGACCGGGACCGCGGACCGGCGGGCCAGTGTCTTCAGCGCCGGACCGAGGCCGCCCTCGGCCAGGATCGCCGGGTGGATCCCGCGAGCGGTCTCCCTCAACTCGTCCAGCACACTCGTGAGGCCCTCGGCCACGCGGGACAACTCGCCGTCGAGCTCGCCGAACTCCGGTGGGAGCATCGCCTGCACGGCTCGCAACTCGAGCGCCAGTGAGACGAGCCGCTGCTGCGCTCCGTCGTGCAGATCGCGCTCGATCCGCCGCCGGGTCTCGTCGGCAGTCGCGACGATCCGCGCGCGGGAGGCCGCGAGATCAGCGCGGTTCTCGGCATTCGCGACGGCTGTTGCCGCGATGTCGGTGAAGTCGGCAAGGCGCGCCTCCAGGTCGCTTGGCAGCCGTCGCTCCGACGTAGAGGCGGCGATCAGGACACCCCACAGACGACCGGCGACGATGACCGGTGTCCCGACCCCTGAGCGTGGACCCGTCTCGCGGATGGCCGCGCCGAGGGCGCCGGAGATGTCCGCGTAGCTATCCATCCGGGCCGGACGGCTGGTCTCCGAAACGAAGGTGCTGAGGTTCTTGCCCCCGAGCATTGTCCGCGTGCCGACGGGGACATGGCCGCCGTCTCTGCTCCAACTGGCGACGACGGTCACCGTGCCGTCCGACTCGTAGCGACTCAAGCTCGTTCGATCGACGGGAAGCAGCTGACCGGCTTCCTCGGTGACCGCTGCGAACACCTCGTCAGCCGGCGCTGTGCGCGCCACGAGCGTCGCGACCCGCCGCAAGGCCGCCTGCTCCTCGCCGAGCCGGGTGAGGTCGTCGACGAGGATCCCGATGACACCTCCAACGACGACGAACGCGATCAGAGCGACAACGTCGACCGGGCTGTCGGGACGCAGACTGCCATAGGGATGCGCAAACAAGAGCGCTCCCGCCAGAAATCCGACCACGACGGCGGTGAGCGCCGCCCCGACGCCACCGATCAACGCGACCGCGACGACGGCGAGAAGCGTGCAAAAGAGGACGCCGGCCAGCCCGAGGGACGAACGGAAGGGCAGCAAGCCAACGGCGACCACCACCGGGCCGACGACCGCCAGGACTCTCGCAGCCGCGCGGTGTCGGCGAGGCAGCCGCAGGAGGCGACGCGCACGGGCAGGCGACCGCTGCCTCAACGAGGCGCCGACCAGACGCCTCAGCGCGCTCATGCCAGTGACGGTAGCGCTCAGCGGGAACCGCGGTCGAGGATCCGGCGAATCGCTTCGGCCGACAGCTCCGACTTCGGCACAAACCCGATTGCCTGGCTCTCGGCGATCAGATCCGCGAAGTCGGCCTCCGAATGGGTTGAGATCAGGATTACCGCCGATCGCTTGCCGCGGCCGTCCTCGACCAGACGGCGTGTCAACTCGAAGCCGCTTTCCCGCCCGAGCGTGATGTCGACGAGGAGGACGTCGGGGCTGAGCTCCTCGGCTCGCCGCAGCGCCTCCGCCCCGGTCGAGGCGACACCGACGACGCTCAGACCCTCTCGCTCCAGGAGAACTCGCGCCGCATCGAGGAAGGACCCGTTGTCATCGACGATGAGGACGCTGATAGCCACCCAATCAGCGTGGCAAGCCACACGGCGTTCCGCATTGCAGCTAGCAGGAATCTGGAGAGTTCAGCTAGCCATGCGGCCCGATCGGTGCTGCCTCCGATGACAACGACCCCGGCGCGCGCAAGGCTTCGACAGCAACCGCGGCTACCCCAGATCCTGGAGGACAGAGCGATGGAACCCATGTCGATGCCCACCGCCGAACAAGACGACGAGGAGCTCCTCGTTCACGAGTGGCGCGCCGAGCAGTTGCGGCGGCTCGGTGTGCGGCGAACGTTTGCCGAGGCCTTCGCGGGCATCGTCGACTGGCACGAGATCGCAGATCTCGTCGCTCGCGGCTGCTCGCCGGAGCTGGCCTTGGAGATCGTCCGATGACGACGTCACCTCCCCGGCGCTCGGGGCGACAGGTTGAAATGACGCCACGACGTCATGACCGACGTCGGTTCGATCGCGGCAGCGCTTCGCTGAGCCCAGTGGCAGCGGGTATTGGCGTTTTCCGGCTCGCGGGTGCAGCAAACGGAAGGTGGCCGTGCAGACGCGGACGCTCTCGTCGGCGATTCTCACCACCGCCATCGACCCGTTGGAGGTTCCGATGCTTAATCCCATCCTTGCTTGGGGGCGCTACAGGCTCCTGCTCGGACCACTGGTCGCCGCGGTCGTCGCCGGCGGCATCGTCGTGGCTGCGGCGCTCGCGATGGGCTCGTCGTCGTCGTCTTCGTCAACGAACACGGTCGACAGTGGAACGGTCACGCCGGGCCTCGCGCTGCAGGGCGCGATCGTGAAGGTCGTGCAGTCGGTATCACCCTCGGTCGTGCAAATTCAAGATCAGGTCGGGCTCGGCTCGGGAATCGTGCTCGACGCGGCGGGCTACATCGTCACGAACAACCACGTCGTCACCGGCGCGAAATCGCTGACGGTGACTACCTCGAACGGCAGCCAATACCCGGCCACGCTCGTGGGGACATTTCCGTCCGACGACCTCGCCGTGATCAAGATCTCAGGTGCCGATCTCAAGGCGGCAACGTTCGGCGACTCGTCGAAGCTCAACGTGGGCGACCTCGCGATCGCCATCGGCAACCCGCTCGGACTACGTTCCAGCGTGACGGACGGGATCGTCAGTGCCTTCCGGCAGGATGTGTCTGAAGGCCGCAACGGCGTCACGTTGCCGTCCGTCATTCAGACGAGCGCCGCGATCAACCCGGGCAATTCCGGCGGCGCGCTGGTCGACATCCAGGGTCGCGTGATCGGGATTCCCACCCTGGCGGCGACCGATCCCGAGCTCGGCGGCAGCGCTCCGGGCATCGGGTTCGCAATCCCGGGCAACCTTGCCAAGGACATCGCCCGCCAGATCGTCACGAACGGCAAGGTCGTCAACTACCACCGCGCCTATCTCGGCCTCAAGCTCGGTGAGACCAGCGGGAAAGGGCTCTATGTCGGCTCGGTCTCCGCAGGTGGCCCGGCCGCGAAGGCAGGGATAGACGCCGGCGACGTGATCGTCTCCGTCGACGGCCACGCGACGTCGACCATCAACGTCCTGTCGTCTGTACTGGCCGGGCTGAAGCCGGGCCAGGAAGTCTCAGTCGTGGTCAAGAACCAGGACGGTCGCAAGGCGACCTTGCAGGTAACGCTCGGAACATATCCCGGAAGCTGAGGAGAGAAATCTATGACGACCACTCAGTATCTCAACCAAGTCAGAGCGCGATTCATTCGCGTGCTCGCGGCGCTCGCTGTGCTCATCTGCACGTCCTTTGGGGCGACATCTACGCAGAGCGCAGCAGCGGCGAGCGGTCGTACCGTGACGAACAACGCGATCGAGTTGGAGAATCTGCGACATGCGATTGCGAGCAGCTCGAACTGGGCGGGGTACGCAGTCACGCCGCTCGACGCGACCACGTCGACGATTCCTCCGACTCCTCCGGCTCCTCCGGCTCCGACGACCCCCACGAGCTTTACGAGCGTTTCGGGTAGCTGGGTTCAGCCGAAGGTGAGCTGCACGAAGTCGAAGGCGACGTATGCGGCATTCTGGGTCGGCCTCGGCGGCTTCTCCCCGACCTCGCAGGCGCTCGAGCAGATCGGAACCCAGGTGACCTGCACCACCGCGGGCAAGGCCAAGTACTCGATGTGGTACGAACTGGTCCCAGCGGCCAGTGTGCCCATCCGCTTCAAGGTCTTCCCGGGCAACGCCTTCACGGCCTCCGTCAAGGTCGACGGCACGCAAGTGACTCTGGAGATCAGGAACCTGACGCGGAGGACGAACTTCACGAAGACGTTGTTCATGGCCGAGCCGGACGTTTCGTCCGCGGAATGGATCGCAGAAGCGCCGACCGGCTGCAACGCCTCACGATGTGTGCAGCTCCCCCTGGCGAAGTTCAGCAAGCTGACGTTCACGAAGGCTTCTGCGACGACCTCGGACGGTCACACGGGCACGATCAGCGATGTCTCCTGGTCTCCGACCGTGATCAGTCTGGAGAACAGCGCAAGCGATCCCTTCGCAACCGACACGAGCGGGGCGCTTCCTTCGCCGCTATCGACCAACGGTGCATCTTTCGCGGTCGTCTGGCAACAGGCCATCTCGACGGCGGCGCGGTCTCGCGCGAGTAGGAACTAGGAGGGTGGCGAGAGCCGGAGGTGATTCCGGCCTTCGCTCTGCTCAGACGCTACTGCCGGCGCGATCAACTGACTCCTCAGAGTGGCGTTCGACTCCCTGCAGTCGAGGCACCGGAGGGAGCCAACGACAGCGAGCGCCTCGTCCAGACGTCGACCGCAGGCCAGACAGCGCAGGCCGGTTCTCTTCGCGTCGGCATCTGGCCCCGAGTCCCAACTCGCCACGTCAGTCGCCCGCCGGGAGTTTCGGCTTGATCGAGCGGGCGGCGTAGGCGAACGGATGCCGATACACCTCTGCCGCCTCGGCGCCGCTGACCGGGACGACGATCTCCTCGCCGGTCAGTCCGTCGTAGGCGAAGACACGTAGCGTCTTGTCGTTTCTGTCCCACACGAGGGCGACCCCGATCGAGCCGGTCTTGCGCGTCGCCAGGTCGACCACCTGCTCCATGAACTCAGCATGATCCTCGCCAAGCTGGACGCGCTATCCGAAGGGCGCGACAGGCCTAGACTCGCGGCTGGTGGGACGTCGAGCATCGGGGCGCCGGCGGCTTTCGCACCGCCGGCGCCGCACCCAAGAAGCTAAGCCGACGGCGCCGCAGCGGGCCTCGGCATCTCCTCTGCGAACACCTCTCCCTCCGGAGCCTGGAGGTGCGCAGGCTTCGTCCGCTGGACGAGGATGAAGTACACCGCGCCGACCAGCGCGATGACGATCGCAACCGTCCAGAGGATCGGCTGGTCGTTCAGCCAGTGCCAGTGGAAGTTGAGCAGCTTGCCCGTCTGGTTCGGAGTCGGGTTCGTCGCCACGCGTGGCCACGCGAAGTTGACGAGCATTCCGCCGCCCCACAGGAGCCCGACAGCCGTGATCGGGATCCCCCACTTGCCGAGCGAGAACGGTGCCGCCGTTCGCGGCCAGCCACGCAGCCTCGCACGAATGACGGCGAGATTGCAGATGAGGTAGCTGAGATAGATCATCCCGGTCGCCGCGATCGCGACGATCGCCGCGCCGGTGTACTGCAGCATCGGGATGAACGCGAAGATACCGACGGCGAGACACGCCCCGATCGGAGTGTGCAAGCGCGGGTGCACCACCCGAAGCAAGCTCGATCCAGGGAGTTGCTCGTCACGCGACATGCCGAAGCAGAGCCGGATCGTCGACGCCTGGATCGCGAGACAGCAGACGAAGATCGCCGCTGCGACCACGAGCAGGTACACGGTCGCAAACGCGTTCGAGAAGTTCGCATCGATGATCTGCGCAGGGCCGAACGCGCCCTTGATCGCGGCGCCCATGTCGGGGACGGCCATCAACGTGGCCCAGAGGAAGACCGCTCCGACCACGAAAGCACCGACGACCGAGGCAAGAACCGCTTTGGGCGCTTCGCGTCGCGGATCTCTCGTCTCCTCGGCGAGCGTGGACGCGGTGTCGAAGCCGTAGATCACGTAGAGGCTCATGAACATCGCCACGAGGAACGTGCTGACGGTGAGCGACTGGCCGCCGGTGTGGAAGATGACCCCGACGCCCTGATGGTTGTGGAAGATCGCGAGGATGAACGCGAAGACGACCATCCCGAGGATCTCGAAGATGACGCCGGTGTTGTTGATCAGCGCCACGAGCCTCACGCCGAAGATGTTCAAGATCGTGATCCCGGCGAGCGTGACGATCGCGACGATCCGTTGGTTGTGAAGGCTGCTCGAGACGTCCCAGCCCATGCCGTTGAA
Organism: Gaiellaceae bacterium; assembly: GCA_036380395.1. Classification (GTDB taxonomy): domain Bacteria; phylum Actinomycetota; class Thermoleophilia; order Gaiellales; family Gaiellaceae; genus 3-1-20CM-4-69-9. Next base: position 11,691 of record DASVEU010000142.1, on the reverse strand, counting down.
CGCGGGGATGAGCGCCAGGGGGAGCGTCACGCACACGGACGAGACGGTCAGGATGCCGGCGAACAGGTAGATCCAGCCGGCGAACCAGGAGTACGTCTTCCCGGACAGGTACTTGGTCCACTGGAAGACCGATCCCGCGACCGGATAGTGGCTCGACAGCTCCGCGAAGGTCAGAGCAATGATGAACTGGCCCAGCGCCACGATCGGCCAGCTCCAGAAGAAGACGCCGCCGATGGTCGTCAGCCCCAGGAAAAAGAGCGCGAAGATGCCGGTCGACGGCGAGATGTAGCTGAATGCAACGGCGAACGAGCTGAAAACGCCCAGCGTGCGGCGGAGCTCCTGCTTGTAGCCGAAGCGGGCGAGATCGGCCTCGTCGCGAGCCGCCTCGCCGGGCGTCTCGTCGTGGATGTCCACCATGCGGGTGCCCTCCAGGGTAGGGGTCGCGGCCGATTTAGACACGGCGCCAGGCATCGTGTCAATCGAGGTCGGTGACTCGAGCTTGCGCACTTGTGTCACCGAGGCGCGCGAGGTCGTTTACGGCGCCTGAAGCGCACTGAGGAAACGCGGGTCGGCGGCGGTCCGGGCGAGCCGCTCGAAGTGCTCCTCGGCGTAGGCGGCAAAGTCGAAGTCCAGCTCCGAGATCGCGAGCTGCACGATGCCCCACATCGCCTCGCGAAAGTCGGACATGAACCTCATCAGGACGAGCGCATCCGCATCGTCGCTGCCGTAAGCCAAGAGCAACGCTTGCTCGGACTCCTCCGTGAGCTCGTGGTTGACGGCGAAGTTTCCGAGGTCGAAGAACGGGTCGCCCATGCCGGCGTATTCCCAGTCGACGAGCACGAGGCGGACACCGTCGTCGATGAAGTTCGCGTTCAGCAGGTCGTTGTGGCAGGGCCGCACGGGCGCGTGGGAGCGGCGTTGCTCGATCTGGTTCGCGAGCTCTTGCGCACGGTCGAACGCCGGCGGCACCCCGACGCCGTGCTCGGCGGCGGTGGCGCGGTAGGCCTCGACGACACGAAAGCTGTCGAAGCGCCCCGGAAAGGCGGGGCCGTCATGGAGCAGACGGAGCGCTGCGCCGACCCGAGCGACGTCGACCTTGCCGACCTCACCGTCGACATACCCTGTGACGAGGTAGCCCTCGGGCTCGACGAACGCGACGACCTCGGGCCCGAGCCCGAGGTCGGCCGCAATGCGCGAGGCGGCGTGCTCGGCCGCACGGTCGATCCCGAGGAGGTCGGTGTCCTTACCGCCGATCCGCAGGACGAACCTCCGTCCTTCGGTCTCGACCTTGAAGTTGCGGTTCGTGATCCCGCCGCCGAGCGGCTCGATCGCCACATCCTTCCCCGGCCAAACCCGTTCGGCCAGCTGCTCGGGCTCCATCGCCCGATCCTAGACCGCGACTCTAAGCGCGGATGCGCTCGCCCTTCGCGTCGAAGAGCGGCTCTTCGGCGGCCGTGCCCTGGATCCACTCGCCGAAGATCTCCACCTCGACTCTCGTGCCGGGGGCCGCCGACGACGACGGCAGGTAGGCGTAGGCAATCGAGCGTCCGACCGTGTAGCCGTAGCCGCCGCTCGTGACGCGGCCCACGATCTCGCCGCCCACGCGAACCGGCTCGGACCCGAGCGCGACCGAGCGTGGATCGTCGAGCACCAGGCAGGCGAGCCGGCGGGTGGGCTCGTTCGCAGTGAGCAAAGCGTCCCGCCCGATGAAGTTGCCCTTTTCAAGCTTGACCGCGAAACCGAGGCCCGCCTCGAAGGGCGTGTCCTCGGGGCTGATGTCGGAGCCCCACACGCGGTAGCCCTTCTCGAGCCGGAGCGAGTCGATCGCCTTGTACCCGCCCGCGACGAGACCATGCTCGCGACCGCCTTCCGAGATCGTGTCCCAGAGGCGGAGGCCATATTCGACCGGGCAATAGAGCTCCCAGCCGAGCTCGCCCACGTAGGTGACCCGCAGCGCGAGGCACGGCACCGAACCAACGGCCAACTCGCGTGCCCGCATGTAAGGGAACGCAAGCTCCTCCGTCGTCAGCGGCTGGAGGATCGCCCGGGCTGCGGGCCCCCAGAGCCCAAGGCACGCGTACCTCGAGGTCACGTCCTCGACCTGCACGCCGTCGGGCGCGTGCAGGCGGATCCAGGCGAGATCGTGCCGGCCGAATGCTGTCCCGGTGACGATGCGGAAGCGGTCGTCGGCCAGTCTCGTGACGGTGAAATCGCACTCGATTCCCCCGCGCTGGTTGAGCATCTGCGTGTAGGTGATCGCCCCGACGTCGCGCGCGACTTTGTTGTCAGACAGCCGCTCGAGGAAGTCAGCTGCTTCCTCCCCCACGACCTCGATCTTCGCGAACGAGGTCTCGTCGAAGAGAGCGGCAGTCGTACGGCAAGCGACGTGCTCGGCTCCGATCGCCGGTGACCAGACCCGACCGGCCCAGCCGCGTGGTCTCAGCGACTCGTCTCCGAGAGCCGCGTTCGGCTCGAACCAGTTCACGCGTTCCCAGCCCGACTTCTCTCCGAAGACGGCTCCGAGCTCCTGCGCGCGTGCGTAGGTCGGCGAGACGCGCAGAGGTCGTCCCGCGCTGCGTTCGTGCCCCGGATACTTGACGTCGTAGTAGGTCGAGTAGACCTCGGTCGTGCGCGCGAGCGTGTACTCGCGGCTCTCGTAATGGCGGCCGAAGCGGCGCGAGTCCATCTCCCAGACGTCGAGGCTCGGCAGGCCCTCGACGATCCACTCGGCGAGCAGCTGCCCTATGCCGCCGGCGCCCGCGAGCCCGTGGGCGCAGAAGCCGGCCGCAATCCAGAAGCCACGCACGTCGGACGGGCCGAGGATGAACTCGCCGTCGGGCGTGAACGCCTCGGGACCGTTGATCAGCTTGATCACCTCCGCGTCCCCTAGCTCGGGCACGCGCACGAGTGCTCCTTCCATCAACTCCTCGAAGCGCGGCCAGTCCTCGGCGAGCAGCTTGCCGTTGAAGTCAGCCGGGATGCCGTCCAGGGACCACGGCGCCGGGTGGCGCTCGTACCCGCCCATGACGAGGCCGCCCGACTCGCCGCGAAAGTACACGAGCAGCGACGGATCGCGCATCGTCGGCACGTCCAGCGGGACGTCATGCGGTTTCGTGATCAGGTACTCGTGCGCCATCGGGACCACAGGGACGTTCACACCGGCAAGGCGTCCTATCTCACCCGCGAAGATTCCACCGGCGTCGACCACGATCTCTGCCTGGATCTCGCCCTGATCGGTGACGACGCCCGTGACCCGGTTGCGGTCGACGGCGATCGCCGTGACACGCGTGTTCGTGTAGATCTCGGCGCCGCGCCGGCGCGCACCTTCGGCGAGCGCGAACGTCAGCTGGCTCGGGTCGATGTAACCGTCACTCGGCAGATAGGCCGCGCCGAGGACGCCCTCTGTCGACATCGGCGGAAAGAGTCCCTGCGCGTCTGCGGCCGAAACGAGTTGAAGTGGCAGGCCAAAGGTTTTTGCCCAACCGGCCTGGCGGGCGAGCTCCTCCATCCTCTCCTGCGACGACGCAAGGCGCAGTGAACCCACTTCGTGCCAGCCGGTCTCGAGCTCGACCTCGTCTCCGAGCGTGCGGTAGAGCTCGACCGAGCTCATCATCATCCTCGTCAGGCTGAGCGAGCCACGGAGCTGGCCCACCAGCCCGGCCGAATGGAACGTCGAGCCGCTCGTGAGCCCGGCGCGCTCGCACAGCACGACGTCTCCCCACCCAAGTCGCGTGAGCCAATAGAGGATCGAGCAGCCGCCGACACCGCCGCCGATCACGACCGCACGCGCGGCGCTCTTCACGGGCAGACCCTATCCCGGTCCCGTCCATCCGCCGTGGCGCTCGCCGGTCCTCAGCGGTTCTACTTAGCCCCACTCACTCGGATGGGGGACGCCCTCCGAACGGCAAATGGTCGATGTTCAGGACTAGTACCTGCGGACTAGTACTTGCTGTGGCGATGATGGAGAACAAGCGGCGAACACCCACACGGCCCTCGATGGCTTCGAGGCTCCTGTCGACCTTCGAGTCGGCGGGCCTCGCCGCGACGGCGACGTTCGCGGGCGTGCTCTGGGTCGGGCTCGCCTTGCCGGGTCTGCCCCTGCTGCCAGGTGTGGGCGGTGGCCAGGGCAGCAATGTTGCGATCTCTCTCAACAGCGCTGTCCTCGGGGTACAGGACAGCCGCACGTTCGCATCCTCCGATGGGATCGCCGGCCGTCAGGCGCGCCTTCTCTCCCTGTTGCTTCCCACACCCGACCCGCTCGCCGAGGAGCTCGCGACCAAGCGACGAGGCGCAGCGCCGACTTCGGGTGTGCCGATCGTGGTCGCGCTTCCCGCTGTCCACACTGCAGCTCCTCGCAGCGATCCTCGCGTCGTCGAGAGCTCACAGCTTGCCTCGACGGCATACACGCCGGCACCGGCGCCGGCGCCGGCACCGCCTGCACCCCCTCCGCCCCCGCGGCCTCCTGCCCCATCGCCGCCGGCGCCCCCTCGCACGCCCGATCCAGACCCCGAGACACCTGCGCCCCCGACGGGCCCGTCTGCTCCTCCGCTTCCGGACGCCGATCTTGCCGCCATGGCCGAGGACACGCCGCCGAGCGACCCAAGCTCGCCGGGTAACGCTCCGGGTAGTGGCCCGGGGAGCGGGAACGGGAACGCGGGCGGAAACAATCCCAACGCCGGTGGCGCCAACGCAGGTGGCAACGGCAACGGCAACGCGGGCGGAAACAACCCGAACGCGGGCGGAAACAATCCCAACGCCGGCGGCGCCAACGCAGGTGGCAACGGCAACGGCAACGCCGGCGGAAACAATCCCAACGCCGGCGGAAACAATCCCAACGCCGGCGGGGGCAACCCGAACGCCGGAGGCGCCAACGCAGGCGGCAACGGCAACGGAAACGGAGCCCCGAAAGGGTCGCCGAAGAAGGGACCGTAAGTGGAAAGCCGCTTTCGTTCTCGCTATGGCCGGCTGGCCGTCACCCGGGCTGCGCTCGTCGTCTTCCTTCTCTTCGCGACTGCCATTGCCGCGGTCGTCTTCACGCTCGACCTGAGCGCAAGACATTCGAACCGCCAGGAAGCCGGGACGGAGCTTGCGAGCACGGCGCGAGTCGCCGCTTCGACCTTCTCGACCATGCGGGCCAACCTCCGCACCCGGGTCAGCGAGCTGGCGGCGTCCTCGGCACTTCAGCAGGCCGTGCTGGGGAAGAACACCGCTCAACTGAAGTCGCTCGCCGCCTCACACGATGCGCGCATCGAACTGCGGGGTCGCGGCTTCGGAAAGCTTCCGCAGAAGCCGCGAGTCATGGCGACGGCAACTCTGGCACGGCGTAGTCACGCCGTGGCACGGGTGACCATGGCCGTCCCGATGGATCGTTCCCTGCTCGCCGTCTTGCAGAGCGCGACGCCGATGCCGAAGCACGCAGCGCTCGTTCTGGTTCAGAACGGCCGCGTGATCGCCGGAGGCCCCGCCGGCACCCACGTCGACGTGGCCGCTCGGCGCATCGAGCTCGGAGGTGTTCCGTTCTTCTCGACGACCACCAAGCTCGTGGCCGGGAATGCGTCGCTCGCCGCGGTCGAGCCGGTCTCAGCCGTCGCTGCTCGAGTGAATGCCTATCGGAGACGTCTGCTTTTCGCGGCGGCGATCACCCTCGCGCTTGCAGCCGGGCTCGCAACGCGCCTCGCGCGCCCCGTCGCCCGCGTGTTCGCCGATCTCGCGCGGCTGACGCGGCAAGCACAGACCGACAGCCTCACGAATCTCGCCAATCGGCGCGCGCTGGACGAGCGTCTGGACGACGAGGTCGACCATGCCCGGCGACTCGGGACCAACGTGGCTTTCGTGATCGCGGACATCGACAACTTCAAGTCGATCAACGACACCTACGGCCACCAGACCGGGGACGAGGTTTTGCGGCGCGTTGCGCGAACGTTCGCCGACGCCGTCCGCGAGCTGGATCTCCCCGGCCGCTACGGCGGCGAAGAGATCGCCCTCGTCCTTCCCGGAACCAATCTGACGGGAGCGCGAGCGCTCTCGGAGAAGATCCGCAAGGGCCTCGAGGAACTGGCCCACGCGACGCCGGAGGGCATTCCTATCCAGGTCACTGCGAGCTTCGGCGCGGCCTGCTTCCCGGCCCAGTCGAACGCCGAGGATCTAGTCGCCGCAGCCGATGCCGCACTCTACGAGGCAAAGCGAACGGGCAAGAACCGCGTCGTCACGGCGACGGCGAAGAGGAAGCCCCGCGGCCAGGCGACTGCGGCCGATGCACCGGCACCAGCCTAGGTTCGTCTAAAGCGACGCGACAAAACCCGCGGCCGCCGGAGGCTGTGGAATCATTCTCCCGATGGGGCGCCGGGGTCTGCCTGTCACTCTCGCCGCCCTCGCGGTCTCCGCCGTGCTCGGAGCGCTCGGCCCGTCAGCAGCCAGCGCATCCTGGGATCAGGTCCGGGTGAAGGTCGTGACGTTCCATTACAAGACGCACGACGGTCACCGCCGCGCGGCCTACGTCGTACTGCCGGACTGGTATGGGCCCGGCAACAATCCGCCGCTTCCGCTCATCATCTCGCCGCACGGACGCGGCGTCTCGGCCGAGGAGAACGTCGACCGCTGGGGCAATCTGCCGACACTAGGCCCGTTCGCCGTCGTCAACCCGCAGGGGCAGGGCCGGAGGTTCCAACGCTTCTCCTGGGGCTATCCCGGACAGATCGAGGACCTCGCACGCATGCCGCAACTCGTCCGCCGCGCGCTTCCGTGGTTACAGATCGCACCTCACCGCGTCTATGCGTTCGGCACGAGCATGGGCGGACAGGAGACGTTGCTGCTCGTCGCACGCCATCCCAAGCTTCTCGCCGGCGCCGCCGCGTTCGACCCAGTGACGGACATGGCCCGACGCTACCGCGACTTCGCTCGCCTCCCGTGCAACGGTGGCTGCCTCAGGAAATGGGGAGACCCGCTCGGTTTCGGGCTGCGCAAGCTCGCCCGGGAGGAGATCGGCGGCACCCCGCTCAGCCACCCGCGCGCCTACGCACGCCGCAGCCCGATCACCTACGCGCGCGCAATCGCGAGCTCGGGAGTGCCACTCCAGCTCTGGTGGAGCCGAACCGACCGCGTCGTCAGATCGGCGGACCAGTCGGTGCCCCTCGCGCGCAGGTTGCGACGGCTGAATCCTGTGGCGCCCATCCAGACCGTCGCAGGCTCGTGGCCGCACTCCGCGGACATGCGCCCGTACTTCATGCTCATTCCCGCGCTGCAGAAGTTCGCTCTGGTGAGCACGCGCAACCCTTCCTCGCTAAAGACCGCGCAGTCAGCCCCCGTTCACCCACTACTGCCCTGGCATGGCGCTGTGCGCGATGCGCAGGGAAGGCTACTGCCCTGGTACCGGCCGCAGGTCGGGCTAGGCTACGACCACGTCCTGCGCATCGGGTGGAAGTTCATCGAGCAGGGCGTCCCGCGGGATCCGCGCACCGGCGCGAAGGTCTATCTCCACTATGCGGTCTTCAACGGCCGGACGCTGCACGGTGCGTACTGGCAGCACAACCCGGCGTTCCTCAACGCGACGTTCGTCGACTCGCTCGTGTCCTGGTACCCGTACTCCGGTGACCGCCGCGCAGTGCAGGCGGTCCGAGAAATGCTGGACTACCAACTCGCACGGGGCACATCGCCGACAGGTTGGGCGTGGCCGCGGGTTCCGTTCGCGACGAGCTGCGCGGGCGAACGCCGCTACGGACGCTGCCTCGCCGGTCTCCCCCGGCGCTTCTACGGCGGCATCGAGACCGACAAGGTCGGGCTGCTCGGTCTCGGTTACGTTCTCTTTTACGAGCTCACCGGCGGGCGCCGTTATCTGAATGCGGCTGTTGCCGCAGGCAATGCGCTTGCGCGCCACGTTCGCCCCGGCGACGCCACGCACACGCCGTGGCCTTTCCGCGTCAATGCGCGGACAGGCGCCGTGCTGGACGGCGCACAGTTCGGTGGGCTCGTCGTCGGGCCCGTACGGTTGCTCGACGAACTGATCGAGCTCGGAGCCGGGACCACTGGTGCGTACACACGCGCACGCGACCTCGCCTGGTCCTGGTTGTTGAAGCACCAGTTGAACCCCGACAGTCCCGCTTGGAACCGTTGGAGCGGCTTCTACGAGGACGTTCCCTACAACCCGCGCAGTCTCAACCAGGCAGCGCCGACCCTGACCGCGCAGTATCTCCTCAGCCAGAACTCGCCCGAGGCCCTCGACCCGCTGTGGGACGAACACGTGAAGACAGTCCTGCGCTGGGTGCGCACCTCGTTCGGGCGAGGCCCGTTCGCCGGCGCGTGGGGGATCGACGAGCAACGCGCGCCGGGAAGACCCGGCTGCTGCTCGCGGGTCGGGCTCGGCAGCACGACGTCTCGCTGGGCAGCGGCGAACGCACTGTTGTACGCGCGCACCGGCGACGAGACTGCACGGGAACAAGCGGTGCGCTCGCTGAGCTACGCGACGTACTTCGCCACACGCGACGGACGCATATCCTGCTGTGGACAGCGGCCCGGCAACACGTTCTGGTTCAGCGACGGCTACGGGGACTATCTACGCAGCTTCAACTGGGCGATGGCGGCGATGCCGGAGCTGGCGCCCAAGCGGCAGAACCATCTGCTCGGCTCCGGCTCGGTGGTCCAGTCTGTGGCGTACTCGCGCAGCAGCGTCGCGTATCGGACATTCGACGCGGCCAGCACCGAGGTCCTTCGCCTGCGGTTCCGGCCTCGCCGGGTGACGGCCGGAACGACACTGCTCGAGCGCGAGGATCTCGGCGCGGAGGGTTACGTGATCCAGCCACTCGGCGGCGGCGACTACACGATCCGGATCCGTCACGACCGTTCGAGGCGAGTCCGGATCGACGGTTAGCTCGCTCGCTCGTCAGTCTGACGGGCATCGTTTCACTCCGCGTGGTTTTCCCTGCTCGGAGCGAACAAACTCGCCTGGAAGCGCGCTACGCTCTAGAGCATGGAGTCGCCGGGGGACTCGTGGGAATCGGTCGGCTGGCCTGAGGAGGACGCCGACCGCGATCAGGTCCTGCGCCTTGCGCGGCAACTGGCCGAGGCTCGAGAGCGCCAGAACGTCGAGGCCCTGCTCCAGGTCGAGGATCTGAAGCGCGCACTCCGCGAGCGGGCGGCCGACGTCGCGCGCCGAGAGCTCGAAGTGGAGAGGCGCGCCCGAGAGATGGAGGAGCTCGACACACGCGGCCACGAGGGTCGTCGTCTACGCCTGCGCCGCTCCGAGCGTTCGCAGGAAGCGGACGACGGCTATGCGGAAGAGCTGGTCAGGCGGCGCGAGCAGGAGGCTCAGCAGCGGCTTGACGCCCTGGTTCCGCGGGAGCGCGAGGCTGCCAAGCTCGAAACGGCGCTGCGCGCGCGCGAGCTCGAGGTCGAAAAGGCCGAAAGCGCGGTGGCGAGTCGCGAGCAGGAAGTCACAGTGTCGAAGGCCTCGGCCGAGCGACAGAGGCTCGAGCTCGAGAGCTCGTACGCGCGGTTGCGCGAGACCGAGGCCGCGTTCGCCGAACGACGGGCCGTGCTCGAGGAGCAGGAACGACTGCTCCAAGCGTCGCGCATGGAGATCTCGCGAATGACAGACGAGCATGTCGCGCGCGTCGCGTCCCTTGAAGCCGCCGAGCAAGAATTGGAGGCAGAACGCAGCCGGCTTGCAGCCGCCTCCGGACATGAGCGCGGCGCCGACGAGCGAGAGCAGCGGTTTGCCGCTCGGGCGAGAGAGCTCGAGGAGCGCGCGAAGGCGGTCGCCGACCGCGAGCTGCGGCTCGCCGCCCGCAAACGAGAAGCCCCTGTCGTCGAGGAGCGATCGACGGCGGAAGGCGAGCGCAAGCTCGCGCAGCGCGAGTCGCAGCTCGCGGCCCGCGAGGCGGCATTACTCGCACGCGAGGCAGAGCTCCTGCGCGTTCAGTCCGGCCTGGCGAATCAGCAGGAAGGCATTCGAAGGCGCGAGCGAGCGCTCGAAGACGCAGAGCGTGTGCGCGAGCGTGAGACCGCGCTGCCCGCGGCCCCGTATGTCAGTTTCACCGAGGGACTGGACGCCTTCAGCGGCGGCCGGCAGCGCTAAGGCCTCGGGGCCCTAGCTCTCCGCGAGCACGCGCTTGCAGACATCGACTACTGCGGGATCGAACTGCGTGCCGGCGCCTTCGTCGAGCCGCCGCAGCGCCTCTTCCTGCGGGAGCCGCTTGCGGTAAGGCCGGTCCGTGGTCATCGCGTGGTAGGCGTCGCAGACCAGGATGATCCGCGACTCGATCGGAATCTCCTCGCCGCCCTTGCCGTCGGGATAGCCGGTGCCGTCGTAGCGCTCGTGACAGTGGCGCACGATCGGCCGGACCTCCTCGAGCCGGTCGATCGGCGCGATGATTCGCTCGCCGAGCTCGGGATGCTTCTCGACCAGCTCGCGCTCTTCTGCCGTCAGCGGGCCCGGCTTCGAGAGGATCGCCTCCGGGATGCCGATCTTCCCGATGTCGTGGAAGAGCGCGCCGAGCTCCAGCCGCTTGAGGGAGCGAGTGTCGAGGCCGAGCCCTTCGCCGACCTTCAGCGCCAGATCGGTGATCCAGCGCGCGTGTGAGGACGTGTACTCGTCGTTCGCCTCGAGCGCGTTCGCGAGAGCCTCGACGGTCTCGAGGAAGGTCTTCTCGAGGCTTTGGAAGTTGCCCGCGTTCGTGAGCGCCAGCTTGGCCTGGTGGGCAACGCCTGCGAGCAGGCGCAGGTGCCGTTCGCTGAACCCGCCGTCGTCGGGTGCTGCGACCGCGATGCAGCCCAGCCGGCCCCCGTCGAGCGTGAGCGGTGCGATGGCGAACGGCGTCCCCGTTCCGACCTGGTCCGCGCCCTTGATCGCGCGACGCTGCTCATCGGTGACGACGAACGGCTCCTTTCCGGAGAAGAAGGCCTCCGTGGACTCGTGGTCGAAGTGCATCCGGGCGAGGCGTCCGTGGTCGAGCTCCGAGTAGCCGTGGGTCGCGTGGACCCTGAGCTCTCCGCCGGTCGTTTCCTGGAACCACACGGACGCACGAGGAGACCCGAGCGTTCGCGCCGACCGCTCGACGATCCGGTCGACGACCTCGTCCATGCCCTCCGCGGTCGAAAGCTGCCGGCTGAACTCCAGCAATGCCGTGGCGCGTTCCGCCTCCCGGCGCGCAGCCTCGTAGAGCCCGGCGTTCTCGAGTGCCACCGCCGCGTGGCCGGCGAGCACCTCCATCAGCCGGACGTCGTCCTCGTCGAACTGGTTCAGGCCGAGCTTCGAGATCACGATGATGCCGACGACGCGCGTCCCGTACGTCAGTGGGACCACGACCTGGGACTCGTCGATGGCGTCGGTGCCGGGAAGCACGCGCGCGAACTCGCAGTTCGCGGCGTCGCCGATCAGCAGCGACTCGCCCGTCTCGGCGACGCGGCCGGTGATGCCCTGGCCGACCTTGCACGCGAGGATCTCGAGCGGCTCCTGAGTCTCGGACGTGAATTGGCCGACGAACGCAATCGGAATCACGTCGTTGCCCTCGACCACCGAAACTCGGCAGTTGTGGTAGTCGATGAGCGAGCGCAGCTCGGTCGCGATCACGTTGCCGATTCGGCGCACGTCGTTGAGACGGTTCAGCTTGCCGCCGAGGCTCTGCAGCATCTTCATGTGCGCAACGGAGCGCACGTCGCGCGTAGACGGGACCTCTTCGCCCTCGGGACGCTCGAGCT
>DASVEU010000141.1:0-4256 GCA_036380395.1 Gaiellaceae bacterium | reverse complement strand
GACGTCTGAGCTGCTCGTCGCGCGAACGAGGACGACGTTCGCGAGCCCCTTCTGGCTCGCCAGCTTCTGCAACTGCGCGAGCGGGATGTAGACGTCCGCAGTCTGACCGCCGAGGGGCGGACTTACGAGTCCGATGATCTTGAACCTCGTTCCGTTCAGGTCGAGCGTCGAGCCGAGCTTCAGGGACTTGCGCTTCGCGTACGCGGCCGAGACGAGCGCCTCACTTCCACCGGACTTCGAGAAGAAGCGGCCCCGTGACAACTGCGACGGCGTGACGAGCCCGATCGACTGCTGTGCCGGATCGATGCCGCCGATCGTGTACGAGGAGCTCTTGATGTTCGTCTGCGGCGGGCTGACGACCTGCTTCAGCGTCTGCTGCGGCGTGGTGATTCGGGCGCGGAACTCGCGCATCCGCGCAGGCAGGCACTTGCGTGCGGCCGGCGAGCTGAAGAAACCGCCGCCGCCCGCGCCCCTGCCGCCGAATCCCTGCTGGCCGCCCGGTTGCGTGCCGGACTGCGGGCCGCCGCCGACTCCGAGCTTCTGGAAGCACGCTTGAATAGCTGCCGCTTCAGCTGCGGTCGGCGGCTTGATCTGCCGCCGAATGTCCAGCTGCTGTCCGCCGGCCTTGATCTTCGCGACGATCTTCGGCACGACGCCCTCCTGGTGGACGGCGGAGAGCACGAGGCCGTTCGAGATGGATGCGACCCCCGGAAGCGACGCGATCTTCGCCGTCTGCTGCTGCGGGAATGTCAGTTGCGTCCCCGGCAGGAAGAAATCGTGCACGAACTGCGTGCCCGGCTTGCCGAGCTTCGAGAGGTCGGTGACGGCAGACTGGTTCGCCTGAACAACCTCGCCGCCGCCTCCGCGGCCAAAGCCGCCGGTGTCCTGTTGCGGCGACAGCGTCACGGTGAGGTCGGTTCCGATCGCCGAGAGCGGGTTGAGCGCGGTTTTCTGGGCTCGGTCGAGCCCACGGGCGAGGCCGCTGATCGTGATCACCAGCGCGACGCCGAGAGCAAGCCCGACGAGCGTGAGGACCGTTCGCGTCCTGCGGCCGACGAGCTCGCTACGCAAGTAGCGGAGATAGAACACCGATCGCAGCTAACAGCAGTGACCTAAGACACGGCTAAGTCTTGAGTAAGACTTTCTCCCAGAGCTGGCTGGCTAGGCGTCTACCATGCAAACCATGGAGAGCATCATCTGCCCGGTGTGCGGATTCATCGCCGAGACCACGGATGCGTCTCGGCTCCGCACCGTGTGGGCCGATCATCTGCTCGGTGGCTGTGGCGATGACGTTTCCGCCATCACGACGGCGATGGAGTCCTGCATCGAACAGAGGCAGGAGCTCTGGCGCTCGGGAATGACGGATGAGGTTCCCGGCCTGACGGTGACGATCGACCTGCTCTGGGAAGCGCTCCGGTATGCGCGCTTGGCCGAGCCTCCCGCGGCAGCGGCCTAGCGCCGCTCGGGAAGCCTCCGCAGACGCTCCGCGTTTCCGGTCGAGGAGGGATATCGGCAAAAATCGTTCGGAAGCGGCCGCGGCCGCTGCACGCTTCCAAAAGGGAGAAGGTTGAGATGGCAGCGATCAAGAGCTCTGCCGACGTCGTCTGGGCGGGACACCGCGAGCACTGACGGCGATCCGGGCGGTCGGCCGTCACCGTCGTTCTCGGGACGAACGGCCTGGGCGCGCAGCGTGCAGACGCCGCTGCGGGAGTTCCTGCGTACCGAGACCGGCGGTGCCGCGGTCTTGCTGGCCGCGGCGGCCGCGGCGCTCGTCTGGGTGAACGTCGACGCATCGTCGTACGACTCGCTCTGGAGGACGAAGCTCTCGATCGACATCGGCGACGCAGGCGTCGCGCTGGATCTTCGCCATTGGGTGAACAGCGGGCTGATGACGTTCTTCTTCTTCGTCGTCGGGCTCGAGGCGCGACGAGAGTTCGATCTGGGAGAGCTTCGCGAGCGGCGGCGTTTCGCCCTGCCCCTGGTCGCCGGGATCGGGGGCATGGCGCTGGCGATTGCGATTTACCTCGCCTTCAACGCCGGCCGCTCGTCTGCGCACGGCTGGGGAATAGCCATGTCGACCGACACGGCATTCGCGCTCGGCCTGCTCGCTCTCGTCGGGCCGCGCTTTCCCGACCGTCTGCGGGCGTTCCTCCTGACGGTCTTGGTCGTCGACGACGTCGTCGCGCTCGTCGTCATCGCGACCGTCTACACAAAGACGCTCCACGTCGTGCCACTACTTGCAGCAGTCGGCTTTCTCGGAGTCGTGCTCGTCGTGCGTAGCGCCGGAGTCCGCACCGGTCTCGCCTATGCAGCGCTCGGTGCTGCCGCGTGGGTGAGCCTGCTCAAGTCGGGGATCGAGCCCGTCGTGATCGGGCTCGCGATGGGGCTCCTCGCCTACGCCTACCCGGCTCCGCGATCCAGTTTGGAGCGCGCTTCGGAACGGTTCCGCGAGTTCCGCGAGCAGCCCACCGCCGAACTGGCGCGCGTGGCCGGAGTGGAGATCAGGGCGGCGACGTCGTCCAACGAACGGCTGCAGCAACTGTTTCACCCCTGGACGAGTTACGTGATCGTGCCGCTGTTCGCACTCGCGAACTCTGGGATCGTGGTCAGCGGCAGCTTTTTGGCACAAGCGTTCAGGTCGCCGATCACGCTTGGGATCCTGGTCGGCTACGTCGTCGGCAAGCCGGTAGGCATTCTCGGCGGCTCGTGGCTGGTGACACGTCTGAGCCACAGACGGCTGCAGCCTCCGGTGGGCTGGGCGGCGGTCGCCGGCGGCGGCACGATCGCGGGGATCGGCTTCACAATCGCGCTGCTGATCGCGACACTCGCCTTCGACAGTCGCCAGCTCGAAGAGGCGAAGGTCGGCGTCCTCAGCGCCGCTCTGAGCGCGGCGCTCATCACCTGGCTGCTGTTCCGCGCGACGGCACTCCTGCCTCGGCGCCTGCGGATCCGCGCGCTGCTCGGGTCTGCTCAACCGCTCGTCGACCTCTACCGGGACGTCGATCCGGAACGCGATCACATTCGCGGGCCGATCGATGCGCCGGTCACGGTTGTCGAGTACGGAGATTTCGAGTGCCCCTATTGCGGCCAAGCGGAACCGGTCGTCCGCGAGCTCCGCCGCGACTTCACCGATGTCCGTTACGTCTGGCGGCACGTGCCCCTGAACGACGTCCACCCTCACGCCCAACTGGCCGCGGAAGCCGCCGAGGCAGCGGGCGACCAGGGCGCCTTCTGGGAGATGCACGATCTCCTGCTCGACAACCAGGACGCGCTCCAGCCCGACGACCTGGTCTCCTACGCCGAACTGCTGGGCCTCGACGTCGACCGCTTCACGAACAGCCTGCGC
Source organism: Gaiellaceae bacterium (assembly GCA_036380395.1). Classification (GTDB taxonomy): domain Bacteria; phylum Actinomycetota; class Thermoleophilia; order Gaiellales; family Gaiellaceae; genus 3-1-20CM-4-69-9. The sequence goes on along the minus strand of DASVEU010000141.1, from coordinate 910 downwards.
GAGCACACCGGCGCGGGCCGCGTCGCTGAAGACATCGACAGCGCAGACCTCAGCGGCGTCACCGGCACGCCCACCTTCTTCATCAACAGTCGCCGCCAGCACGGTGCGTACGACATCGCCTCGCTATCGGCAGCGGTACGGGCGGCCGGAGCGCGAGCGACCCTGACGAGCACGAGCGCCGGGTGAGCACTCCTCCGCGGCCACCTGATGAGTGGCCCGGCCAACCCGAATCGGGGACACCACCGACTCCCCCGCGGGGAGGGACGGCGCGGCCGAGCGAGACGACGATGAGAGCATGCTCCGGAAGATCTTCGTCTCGCTTCTCGCCGCGCTCGCGACGCTCGTTGTCGTGCCCTCGGTGCTGGCGGCGCTCAACAGCCCGAGCGTCTTCGGCGCGTCGTTCACGCATGGGACCGTGGTCACCGGCGGCTGGGCATCCCCCCAAGAGATCGACGCTCGACGGCTACGAATCGGCGTCCCGGTCGGCCAGTCAATCACGATTGCGAACGAAGGCTCCCTGCCCGCGACGTACCGGCTGAACGCACGCACTGCCGGCGACCACGGCCTCGTAGCGCAACTCTCTGTCATTGCCACCCGCAGCGCCGATGGAGCAACGATCTTCAGCGGCCCCGTGACACGCCTGCGCTCCGTCGACCTCGGGCGGTTCCGAGCCGGAGAGCAAGAGACGCTTCAGCTGCGCGTGCTGTTGACGTCGACCGGCACCGACGCGCAGGACAACGGCTTGCAGCGACGCGCCGCAACCGTCGCGTTCACCTGGACCGCAACTCAGGCCTGACCGCTTTGTGCGACACGTAACAAATCTGATAGGTTTTCGCCGCGCCTTGACCTCGCGCCTGGGCCCGCTTTGCCGCATGAGCCAGCCCTCTCACCCGGGATAGACGCAGACAGA
>DASVEU010000140.1:0-4483 GCA_036380395.1 Gaiellaceae bacterium | reverse complement strand
CGACGCGAAGCTGCGCGTTCAGATGCGTGCCGAGATAGCCCGCATCCAGCAGGCGCTCAAGGTGACGACCGTCTATGTCACGCACGATCAGGTCGAGGCGATGACGATGGGCCATCGCGTCGCCGTGATGCGCGACGGCGAGCTGCAGCAGGTCGACACGCCGCAGCGCCTGTACGACGCCCCGACGAATCTGTTCGTCGCGAGCTTCGTCGGATCGCCGCCGATGAATCTCTTCGAGGCGGTCGTCGAGCGCGGCAACGGCAGGCTGGTCTGCAAAGTCGGCGACACCGAGCTGGAGCTCCCGGCCGACGTCGCCGCCGAGCGGCCGTCGCTTGCGAATTACACGGGCCGACGTGTTGCGGTCGGCATCCGTCCAGAGGATGTGCGCGAGGCGTCCGGTTGGGACGGTGCCCGCCTCCACGGTCGCATCCTGCTCGTCGAGTCCCTCGGCTCGGAACAGCTCGTCCACATCGAGATCGCAGCGACGCCGCTCGAGCGCTCCGATCTCGTCGACACCGCCGCCCAGCCCCCAGGCCCCTCACTGGGTGTCGACCACCTCGAGCGTGCGGTGACGCTCCTTGGCCGCTTCGACCGGCACCTCCTCCTCGCGCCGGACGAAGCGGTCGAGGTGGCGATCGACCCGCGACTCCTCCACTTCTTCGACCTGGAGACCGGGGTCGCGATCCCGACAGTGGACGTGCCTGTCGCCGCCGAGGTCGCGAGGTAGTCATGCGCCTGGGTGTCGGGGCAGCGCTCGTCGAGGGCAAGCTCGTTCCCGGCGACGTCGATATTGCCGACGGTCAGGTCGCGAGCGTCGGGCTGAGCTCGGCGAACGGAACCGGGATTGCCGCTCCAGGTTTCGTCGACTTGCAGGTCAACGGGTTCGCGGGCGTCGATTTCTTCGCAGCCGACACGGAGGGTTATCGGAAGGCGGGACAAGCGTTGCTCGAGTGCGGCGTGACCGCGTATCAGCCGACGTTCATCACCTCTCCGGAGGATCACCTGACGGCGGCACTGCGCGAGGTTCCGCAGAATGGCTCCGACCCGCACATCATCGGCGCGCATCTCGAAGGTCCGTTCATTGCCCCGGAGCGGCTCGGGACGCATCCGGCGGAGTCGAGGCGCGACCCGGATTGCAAGCTGCTCGGACGTCTCCTCGACGCCGGCCCTGTGAGCCACGTGACGCTCGCGCCCGAGCTTGCGGGTGCGTACGAGCTGATGGATTTGTTGCATGAGCGACGCGTGACCGTCTCGTGCGGTCATTCGAATGCCACCGCCGCAGAAGCTCGCGAGGCCTTCGCACGGGGAGCGAAGACGGTGACCCACATCTTCAACGCAATGCGTCCGTTCGCCGCGCGCGAGCCCGGCCTCGCCGGCGCCGCGTTGTTTTCCCCCGATGTCGTCGTGCAGGTGATCCTCGACGGAGTGCATCTGGCGGACGACACCGCCCGGCTGATCTGGCAGGTCGCCTCAGGACGTGTTGCGCTCGTGACCGATGCAATTGCGGCGGCGGGCGCGGGAGACGGCAGTTACACGCTGGCCGGCGTCGACTTCGACGTGGAGAACGGTGTCGCGCGCCGGGCGGACCGCGTTCTGGCCGGCAGCACCGTGCCGATGATCGAGGCGGTGCGAAATCTGGTCGAGCTCGGAGCGCCGGTCGACGCCGCTCTCGCTGCAGCGACCGAGGTTCCGGCGCGCATTGCCGGCCACGCTGGGCTCGGAACGCTGCAGCCGGGCGCGAGGGCAGATGTCGTCGTGCTGGACGACAGCCTCGAGATCGTGCGCGTGCTCGTCGGTGGCGTAGACGCCGTCGGCTGACGGCGCACAGCGTCTAAGGTCGGGAAACCAGAGTCCCAACCCACGACAAGGAGGAGTCATGGCCGGGAAATCGGACTTCACCGAGCAGGAATGGGAGTCACTGCACAAGGGCGTCGTCGGCGCCGGGCTGCTCGTGTCTTTGAGCGACAGGAGCTTCTTCGACACGTTCAAGGAGGCCGGCGCGTTGAGCAAGCACGTCGTCGCGGCGAAGCAAAGCAGCTCGAGTGAGCTCGTACGGGAACTCGCGGACGTACGAGGCGCGGGTTTCGGCCTCACCTCATCGCCGGACAAGGTCGAGCACGAGACCCTCGAGGCGTTGCGGTCGGCGAAGACCACCCTCGAATCGAAGGCACCGGACGAGCTGGAGCCCTACCGGCAGTTCGTCGTCGACGTGGCTCAGTCCGTGGCAGACGCCGCCGGGGGCGGCGAGCCCGCGGAGAGCGGCGCGATCGAAAAGGTCAGGTCCGCGATCGGGTAGCGAGTGGCGCTGTCGGCGAATCTCGCCTATATCAAGAGGTAGGGCCGAGCAGCTGCGGCGGGGAAGCGTCAGGGGGAGGTATTCCTGTTCGTTCGACCCCTGCGGTGCCGCATGCGCTCGGCCTCTTCGGCTGTGGCCCGGCCTGAGGCCGCTGATCAGCGAGCTTCGAAGAGCTCGACGGGGTTGCCGTCACCGTCCTCGAGGACGATCTGCTTCCCGCCTGGGCCGCTCACGATCTCGTTGCGGAAGCTCAGGCCGGCCTCCTTCAGCTCAGCGACCTTGCTCTCGAGGTCCTCGACCTCGACGACGAAGCGATTCCAGCCGCCGGGCTGTGGTTGGCGTCCATCGGGCATCGGCCGTGCAGCCGAGCTCTGCGGACCGCTGAGCCAGAGCGAGAGGTCGTCCCGAGAGACGATCGCGAAGGCCGGGCCCATCTGCTGTTCGAGCGTGAACCCGAGGTTTCCGGTGTAGAAGGCGATCGCGGCGTCGACATCGCCGACCAGGTAGCGAAAGACGGCCATCAGTGCACCGAATCTACATTTGCCGTGCGCCTGGTGGCGCATCGAGGACCGCGCGAAACCCTCGGGCGGGGGAGGCGCCGCCTTGGCCCCCGCCTACGGTGCGACCAGGCATCTGCGGCCTGCGCGCCTCGGCGTGCCAGCGAACATGGAACTGCGGCAAGACACACTCCTTGCGGAACCGACCCTTCCAGCGGTCCAGCTTGCGCTGCCGCCGCCGCTTGCGCCACCCTGGAAACTCGGCCGCTTTCGCTTCTACCTCCGGGTCCGCACCCGCTTCGCCTTCACGGTTATCGCCGGGCTCGTCTGGGCCGGTCTTTCGACCTGGATCGCGCTCGGCTGGATCCACGAACTCGCCCAGGTGGTCACGCTCCCAGTGGCCGTGGCGGTGATCGCAGGAATCGCGATCCTCCCGGGTTACCTCAACGTGCAGCTCGTCTCGTCGCTCCTCTTCGACCGCCCTCGCCCAATCGACTTCGCGCAGGACTACCCCGACGTCACGCTGCTCGTCGCCGCGTACAACGAAGAAGCCGGCATTCGCGAGACGCTGGAGTATGCGCTCCGGCAGGACTACCCTGGTCGGCTCGAGGTAGTGGTCGCCGACGACGGGTCGACCGACGCTACGACCGAGATAGCCGCTGCGATCGCCGCCGACGACGACCGAGTTCGGGTCGTGACAACCATGCACGCCGGCAAGTCGGAAGCGTTGAATGCGGCGCTCCTCACGGTTCGTACGAGCGTCATAGCGACGATCGACGCGGACACCCTGCTGATGCCGTACGCCCTGAAGCGTGCCGTCGGGCGAATGCTTTCCTCGCCTCCCGACACGGTCGCCGTCGCGGGTTCGGTGCTCGTCCGCAACTCCCGGGCGAATCTGCTCGCGCGTGTGCAGGAGTGGGATTACTTTCTCGCGATCGCGTCGGTCAAGCGACAGCAGGCCCTCTTCCAGGGCACGCTCGTTGCCCAGGGCGCATTCAGCGTCTACCGCACAGAGGCCGTGCGGCGAGTGGGCGGCTGGCCCGACAAGATCGGTGAAGACATCGTCCTCACCTGGGCGCTGATCAGAGACGGCGGCCGCACGATCTTCGAGCCGACCGCGATCGCGTTCACGGACGCACCGGTCCGGCTCCGGCATTTCGTCCGCCAGCGGCGCCGCTGGGCACGCGGGATGATCGAGGGTCTCCGTGAGCACGGGCTGAGCCTGCTCCGAGGGCGCCGGCTGCACGTCCACTCCGTGGCCGCGAACTGCCTCTTCCCTTACCTGGACACCGTCTACACGATTGCGCTGCCGGTCGGCCTCGTCCTCGCGCTCGGCGGCAACTTCCTCATCGTCGGTCCGATGACCGCGGCCGTGCTCCCGATCAGCTTGACGATTGCCTTGACGATGTACCTCCGCCAGCGCGCAGTGTTCCGGTCGCTCGACCTGCGCGTGCGGCGAAATCTCGCCGGCTTTCTCCTGTATGTGCTCGCGTACCAGTTGCTGATGTCGCCGATCTCCGTCTCGGGGTACGCGACCGAGCTCATGCGCTCGCGCCGAGTCTGGTAACTCGCCCGTAGCTCCTACGTCAGGGCTGGCCTCCCTTACCGCCGCCTTCAACGTCCTGTCCGAGCGAGACGGAGGCACGAAGAACAAATCGAAGAGCGCCGCCGACCTTGCAGCGGCGATCTA
>DASVEU010000139.1:0-15337 GCA_036380395.1 Gaiellaceae bacterium | reverse complement strand
GTCTGACGGTTGCCGACGTCGCCTCCCTTCCCGATGCCGATCAGCATCGCGATGTGAGCGCTCGTCTCTTGCGCCTCGTCGCCCAGCAGCTCTACCACAGCCCGGTCGAGCTTCTCGCAGGCAGTCCCCGCCTCGTCCGTGTCGAAGATCTTCGCCACCTGCTTCACCTGGGCGGTGAAGGCCGCGTACGGGATCACCTCCCCGTAGGGAAGAGATCTCCCTTTGATCACGCGCGCACCTCCGGCGGCGGCGAGCTCCGCGAACTCGCTTGCCAGCCGCGTCTTGCCGATGCCCGCGGGCCCGAACAACGTGACGAGTTGCGGCCGCTGCTCAGCGAGGACGTTGTCCCAGATCCGCTGCAGCGCGGCGAGCTCCGAAACTCGTCCCAACATCGGGACGCGACCGGCGGCACGCTCTCCCGGGCCGGCCGAAGCTGCAACGGCGCGCCAAACACGCACAGGCTCCTGCTTGCCTTTGGCGACAACCGGCTCGGCGTCCTCGTAGCGAATGACCGCACGGGTCGCTCGATAAGTCTCCTCACCTACGAGGATCCCGTTCACCGGAGCAGCTTCCTGCAGACGCGAGGCCGTGTTGACGACGTCGCCGGCAACGACGCCCTCCCCCTGCGCAGCGCTCGCACCGAGCGACACGAGAGCCTCGCCCGTGTTGACGGCGACGCGGATCCTCAACTCGAGCTCGGGATCGTTGCGATTCAGCTCATCGACGGCGGCGCACATCGCGAGGGCAGCTCTGACCGCGCGCTCCGGATCGTCCCCGTGCGCCACGGGCGCTCCGAAGATCGCCATCACGGCATCGCCGATGAACTTCTCGACGGTGCCTCCGAACTTCTCGAGCTCAGAGCGGATACGCGCGAAGTACGGCGTCAGGATCGCCCGAACGTCCTCGGGATCGAGCCGCTCTGCCCGAGCAGTGAAGCCGACCAGATCCGCGAACAACACGGTGACAACCTTGCGCTCCTCACCGAGGCCTGGCGACTCCTCGGAGAGAGGCTGGGCACAAGCAAGGCAGAACTTCGCGATCGGCGGGTTCTCTTGACCGCAGCTCGGACAGATTGTCATGGTCAAAGCGTACGGGCGAATCCGGAGGCGGTCTAGGCGCCGGCGGTCTTTTCGCGACGGCGATAAAGGACGATCGCGGCGATCAGCGCGATTCCGGCCGTCGCTGCGGCCGCAATCGTGAGTCGATCCCGGCCTGCCGAGCCACCCACCTTCGGCGCCGCCAGACGGTGGCCTTCCCTGGCGGCGAGCCTCTGCACAGCGACGATTGCCGCGTCGGCCTCCTTCGTTGCGCTCCGCCCCGGGGCCGAGAGCTTCTTCAGCACCGCACTCGCCTTCGGATCGGGATCGCCTTTGACGGCGTAGCCGTAGCCGCTCGGCATCACGACCAGCAGGCGGTCGCGATAGACAAAGGCAAGCTCGAGCCCGAGGAACTGGGCGTACTTCTCCGGCTTGCCGAAGAGCGAATACGCAGTGCCGAGGTCGGACGGGCTCAGGATCAGCGCCACCCGGATCGGGAAACGTTGCGCCTTCGCTTCGGCCAGAACAGCGTTCAACCGCTTGACGCTGTTCTGGTCGATCTTCGTCGTGAACGGCAGGAAGAGGTTCTGCGCGAGCAGGTAGTCGCTCGCCGGATCGCCGTTCGCCCGGGCGAGCGACGGTGCGCTGAGACACACAGCCACACCGATCAGAGCGACGAGCCGCCTAGCCAAGGGCGTCGACCGCCAGAAGGATGACGACGACGCACGCCCCTACTCCCGCGGCGAGCGCCACGAGGGAGGCCAGCAGCAGCAGGGGAACGCTTTTCATCCGGTTGTGCGGTCGACGAAGACGACGGTAAACGGTTGCTGGCCGGGCGGCGTGACCTCGAACGACAGCCCCCAATGTCCCACCATCACGAGCGCCGGGGTGGAGAGCTCGTAAAGCCCAGGCGCGCGTTCTGGCAAAACATGGGTCTGAGTGCCCATCTCCATGTCGAGCATCGCAAAGCCGGCGATCACGGTCGCATGTCGCAGCGGCCGGCCACCCTTCGTGACGCTGATCGCGAACGTGTTGGGCGCTGCGGCGCGATTCGGGGCAATGTGGAGTGCGAGCCGGTAACCGTTCTTGTTCACGACTTCCGCTACCGGACCGGGTCCGACTCGGGCGACGGCACTACCAGCGGTGGCCAGCGCCTTGGCGGGAGGCGGCAGGCTGGAGAGAACGGCAGCCGCGACAACCGCCGCCGAAACCAGGAGGACTTCTCCCGACACGAGCCTGCGTAACAGCGCCGCCGTTCCGGTCCCGAACTCCGGACGATCGTGGCTCGCAGCCAGCCGGGGCTTCGTGCGGAGCAAGTTGACGGCCGCGATCAGCAAGGCGGCGCACAGTAGACCGATCTTGACGAGCAGGGCTTGCCCGTAGGAGGTCTGCCAAAGGGACGAGAACGTCGGCAAGTGGATGATCGAGGCGCCGACACCGGAGCCGACCAGCGCAAGCACCGAGACGAAGGCGGTATTCGAGAACCGCGGCACGCAGACCATGAGGCCCGCGACGCGCCGAGCGACCGGAAGACTCCACCAGAGCACGAGCAGCCCAATCAGGCCGCCGATCCAGACCGAGCCTGCCACCAGGTGGAGCCAGTCGAGTGCCACCGACAAACCCCGGGGAGAGGTCTGCGCAGCGTGGCCGGAGAGCCCCGGCACGAGCAGGGTCGCCCCGCCGGCGAGCAACGCACCGGCATTCGAGAGCAACTCCGCAATGGAGCGCTGCGGGCGTTCGGGCCGGTCGACCCAGAGCGCGAGCGCAGCCGCGAGCACGAAGAGCGCAAAGGTGAGCTCGAGGTCGAGATAACCACGACCGAACGCCGAGTCGCGCACGAGTGGCACGACATTCCCCAGATCGAAGACCGAGCGCAGCGCAAACTGGGCCGTTGCCATCACGACGTAGACGGGAGTCGCGATCAACGCAATCGCTGCCGCAATCCCAAACGCAACCGAGACGGCGCGGAGTCGCGTCTCCGAGACGCGCCGCACGACCGGACGCGCGGTCGCGATGCGCAGAATGAAGAGGCCGATCGCCACCATGACGGACAGAAAGACGATCGCGCGTGCGGTGACAAGACTCGGGGTCGCGGCAGTCTCGGAGATCGAAGGCACGGGAAACTGCGGTATGGGCCCCGGATTGGGGCCGACCGCGAATGTGAACGCGCCGCGGACCGGATGGCCGTCGACGGAGATCACACGCCAGTAGACGAGGTACCACCCCTGCGACAGGCGGTGGAGCGGCACGACAAGCGTTGTGGGATCCGTTGCGGACCGCCGCGGCGGTCCGGCGATCTGCTGGTGCCCCGCCGCGTTCGTGACGGAGACGACCGCAAAGCGGGGCTCGACCGCCTCCGAGTACGTCAAGAGGACGAGGGGCGGCGGCCGATTCACAACCGAGCTCGGGAGCGGCGAAGTGCGCACGAGCACCGCGTGCGCCCAGGCGGCCGCGGGAAGCGCAAGCGCCCCCGCGACCACCACGAGCAACAGGACGATGCGCGCGCGCCTGGTCACGCCAGCGTGCGTCTCCCAGACTTCCCGACGAGACCGGCGACCGCTGCGACCAGCGCGAGCACGGCTAGCGCAAGCGCAACGATCCCGATCGTGTTGCTACCGCCACCGCCGAGGGAGGACTTCGCCTCGATCGTAGGCGCCGGCGTGTCCGAGGACTCAGGGCCGGTCCAGTCGACGACCGTTCCGTCCGAGTACGTCTGCCGCACCTTGAACGCATACGTCTTCGCTGCGTCCGTCGAGGCGAGGAACTGGAAAACGGCGTCTTCCTCGGTCGGAACTTTGCCACCGGTCCAGGTCACCTTTTGGACGACAGTGTTCTCGCCGGTGCCGGTCGTCTGTGCCTCTCGCTTCCACCCCGGAGTCGGGGCGAACGAGTCGATCGAGAAACCGCTCGGAGGCGTGAACTCGACCTGCGTCGTGGCCGCATTCTCCTTCTCCGTCGGCACGGCGAGCGTGAAGAACTCCGTTTTCTTGGAAACCACAGTCGTAGGGCTGACTTCTGCGTGAGCAAAGGCCGAGCCGGCGAGCATCAGCGCACCACCCGCCGCCACGGGCAGAACGACCCAGCGCGTCCTCGCGCGCAACTGCTTCATCGATGCTTCTCCTTTCGGTTCGGAAGTGAACGTCAGGGGAGCGCGGGCGGCGCGCGCGCAGTCCCGGCGCCGAACCGGCGGGAGGCTCTCCCCAGGTCCACGAGGACCCACGAAGGGAGCTCTGCGCGAACGAGCCGCGGCGGCAGAGCGCGCAGCAGCGCGAAGGTGCGCCGCATCCACCCGACAACGTGTTCTGCAGCTGCGAGCAGCGCGGCTGCGACGAACGAAAGCGAGGTCGCGATCGGCAAGAGATTGCGGTGAACCGGACCGAAGACGCAGTGCATGCCGTGCCAGCCCAGCCCGGCACGCCGGTGCAGGTAGGCCTCAAGCAACCCGCCGACGGCCGAGGTCACGACCGAGAGGGCAAGCGCAAGCGCGAGCGTGCGCACGGGTCGAAGCCGAGGCGGCGTCGCGGCGAGCCTGCGCCGCTCCAGGAGCTCACGCTCGCGGACACCTAACGCAGCCAGCCAACAGATCGCGACCGCGAGCGAACAGCCGACTGCGAGCACTACGAGCGTGAGGACCGGCAGCGCTGGACCGCCCGCCCGGTGCTCGAACACGCGTGCGGCGGGGCTCGGCGCGAGCGCGTAGCCAATGCTGCGGGCCATGAGGACGACGAGTGCCGCAACGACGAGCCGGGAAAGCAAGCGAATGACGCTCATCGCACCACCAGAGTAAACGGAGCGGTGAGCACACGCCCGTCCACCTTGCACTGCAGGAAGAGCCGCCACGTACCCGGAACGGGAACCAGCACGCCGACGCGGAGCTGACCGGGCTTGGTTGCTCTACCCGTGATGCGCGTCGAGCCCAGAATGCTCGTGCAGCCGGTCATTCCTGCGGAACAGACATGCGTATGGAAGTAGTCGAGCGACCCCGAGCGGAAGAAGATCGCGTGTGCGAGCGCTCCGAACCACGGCGTGAAAGTTGCCGGGGCGCCGTCCGGCCGCGCGACGTCGAGCGTCAGGAACGCCGGGCTGATCGCTTTGAGCCGTGGCCGATTCGTCAAGGTGAAGCGGTAGCCGGAGACAACGGCCGTGCGGCGGAAGGGGCCGAGGCCTTCGTCCGGGGCGGTTCCCGGCGCAGTGATCACCCCGAACAGCTGAAAGTTTCGGAGCGGGCCTGAAAGGTTCGGATACGCGTCGACAACCACGCGATACCTCCCGGGCGTCGGCAGCGTGATGGTCTCGCTGATCCGTCCGTCAGCGCCAACCGGTGGGTGGTCGTGGATCAGAGCTCCCAAGTCGCTGCGCACGATGATGAGGTGAACTCCCGTATGCGGTCCCGGTCCCGTCTTGTAGCTCGTGAGCGGTTTCCCTGACGGCTGGTCGATCGTGAACGAGAGCCGGGTCGGCTTCCCCGCGCTGAACCTCGTGGGAGCGAAGCCTGCGAGCGCGTACGTCCGGGCGGCGCCGACGGTCAGTTGGGATGTACCCGACGAGCCGCAGCCTACGAGCAGAAAGATGAGACCGGCGAGCGCCGCCGTGCGTTTCATCGGGACAAGACGAAGTCGAACCGCGCCTGGAAGGTGTGTTTGACGATCCGAAGCCTCACGAGGAGTCGGCGATCGAGGAACGGGTCGTGCGCGTTCAATGGCACGCCGGGGAAGTAGAGCATCGTCGTGACCGTGTGCTCACCACGCGCGTGCACGGTCACGTGCAGGTGGCGCGTGCGATTCGCATACGGCCCGGGCAGGATCGTCTGAAGCCAGTAGTGCCCTCGGGCATCGGTGAACTGGTGACTCCGCAAACGGACGCCGGTGTCGTCGTACGCTCCGTTGGCGTCCGCTTGCCAGAAATCGACGCGCGCGCCGCGGATTGCACGACACGCACTCGTCAGCACGTACCCGCTGAGCGTAATGCGCGTTCCCTTGGTACCGGCGACAACGACCGAGTGGCGCACGGGCGACGACTTGAAGTTCGTTCCGCCGATCTGCGCAGGAGTGACGCCGAAGCCATTGCACGTAGCGGCGGCGGCCGGTGACGAAGCGGGGCCTGCGGCGCACAGGGCTACCGCCAAACATCCGGCGGCGACGCTCGGGCGCAGGTCCGGCACGAGCATCATTGAAGCAATCGCACCAGGACGGTGCCTGATTGAATGAACCGGTCGTGAGCGGATCCCCGCCGAGCCTGCCGATTCGGCGCAATACGGTGATCCTCTCGGCCACGATGGCGGTCAACTCCGCCGTCCTCCAGTTGACCGCCGCCGTCTCGTCGCTGACGTTCGTGCTCGTCACCGGCGTGAGAGGGCTGCTCGGCCTCGGCCCGGCCATCTTCCTCACCTCCTCGGGATTGACCGCCGTGCCGGCCGGCCGCCTGATGGACCGGGTCGGCCGCATGCCGGTGATAACGGCCGGCTTCGCTCTCGGTGCGTGCGGGTGCGCACTCACAGCGCTCGCGACACGCACCGAGTCGACGATCGCGGTCATCGCAGGCTTCGCGCTCGTCGGCGCGTCGAGTGGTATCTCGCTCCTCATCCGCACAGCCGCAGGTGACATGTATCCGCCCACACGGCGCGCGCGCGGGATCTCGTACGTCTTGTTCGGGTCGGTCTTCGGCGCCGTTCTCGGACCGACCGTTTTCGGTCCGCTCTTCGCCGGCAAGGACGTGAAGGCCGACGCCTTGACCGTTCCCTGGTTCGCAGCCGGTGGGCTCGCGCTGGTCGCACTCGCGCTCGTGCAATTCGTCCGGCCCGACCCGAAGCGAATCGCCGAGCTCATCGGAACGACGGACGACATGCCGATGGAGCCTGCCGCCCCACTTCGCGAGCTCGTGGGCCGGCCCGGCGTTCGACCCGCAATGCTCGCCGCACTCGCAAGCTTTGGCGTGATGGTCTCGGTGATGAACCTCACCGGCTACGTCGTCGTCGAGCATCACCATCACAGCCAGCACTCGGTGTTTCCAATCATCGGCGCACACGTCTTCGGGATGTACGCCCTCGTCCTCGTGATCGGGGCACTGATCGACCGAGTCGGGCGTGCGCCCGCACTCCAGATCGGTCTCGTCGTGATGGCGATTTCGACGATCGGACTGCTCTGGGTCGCGAGCGTGTGGGCGACCGCCGTCCCGCTGCTCGGGCTCGGGCTTGGGTGGAACTTCTCCTTCGTGGCGGCGACCGCACAGCTTGCAGATCACACGAGCCCGGGCGAGCGCGGCAAGCTGCTCGGTTTCAACGACCTGCTCGGCTCGCTCTTCGGTGCAAGCCTCGCCCTACTCGGCGGGTATGCGCTCGACGCGCTCGGCGTGGGAGCGCTGGCGATCGGCGCAACGGCCATAGTGGTCGCGCCCGTTCTCCTGATCTCGCGCACCGCAGCCAGTCCGCCTGCGCGCGAGCCGGCCTGAAGCGAGGGCTAACACCGCCGCGACCTGTCTATGCTCTTGCGCGTGAAGCTGGCCGCTTTCGCAATCGTCCTCCTGACGTTGCCGCTCGCCGGCTGCGATGACTCGAAGAAGACGAGCGCCGTGCAGGCGGCCACGACGACGCAAGCGGCAACGCCGCCGCCCGCGCGCACTTACCACTCGCGTCCGGACCTGAAGCCACCGCTGGTCCGGATCCGGACCGCGGCCCACGACACCGCGCCCGGCTATGTCTTCATCGCGCCGAAGATGGTCGTGGCGCAGGCCGGCCCGATGATCATGGACAACCGTGGCGAGGTCGTCTGGTTCAAGCCGCTGAACACTCGCGGGGTCACGGACTTCCGCGTCCAGCACTACCGCGGCAAGCCTGTGTTGACCTGGTGGCGGGGACACGTCTCGAATGTCGGCGTCGGTGACGGCTGGTACGTGATCTACGACACGTCGTATCACCCTGTCGCAGAGGTCAGGCCCGGCAACGGGCTCGTCGGCGACGTGCACGAGTTCCTGATCACGAAGAACGACACTGCCCTCTTCACCGTGTACCACCGCCTAGCGGTCGACCTCTCCTCGGTCGGCGGGCCGAAGAAGGGCAGCATCTGGGACGGAATCGTGCAAGAAGTCGACATCGCGACGGGGCGAGTTCTCTTCGAATGGCACAGCTACCCCCAGGTTGGGATCACGGAGTCCTATGCGCCACCGCCGAAGGCGAGCGCGGGCGCGAAGGCGGCGCCTTACGACTACTTCCACGTCAATTCCATCGACATGGAGCCGAGCGGCAACCTGCTCGTCTCCGCACGAAACACGCATGCCGTCTACGAGATCGAGCACAAGACGAAGAAGGTCATCTGGCGGCTGGGTGGCAAGAAGAGCGACTTCGCGATGGGCCCGGGCACGAGATTCGCGTGGCAGCACGACGCACGACGCCAGGCCGACGGAACGATCACGATCTTCGACAACGGTGCAGCTCCACCGGTGGAGAAGTTCTCGCGAGTGCTGGTCCTGCGAGCGAACGCGACCACGAAGAAGACCACACTCGTGCGCAGCTACCACCATCCGCAGCGGCTACTGGCTCCCTTCGAGGGCAACGCGCAGTTCCTGCCGAACGGCGACATCGTCGTCGGGTGGGGAGCGCAGCCGTACGTGAGCGAGTTCGCGCGCAGCGGGGCTCTTCTCTTCGACGTCTACTTCGGCCAGGGCAAGCCGCCGGGCAAGGACGCCGACACCTACCGCGCGTACCGGTTCCCCTGGCACGGGCAGCCGAGAGACCGACCTGTGGTCGTGGTCGCCGGTGACACCGCCTACTCGAGTTGGAACGGGGCCACGGACGTGACGCGGTGGCAGGTGCTCGCCGGCCCGGCGGCCGGTCAGCTGAAGCCGTTGCAGACCGTCGCGAAGAACGGCTTCGAGACTCCCATCCGGCTCACGAAATCGGCGGCCTTCTACGCGGTGAAGGCTCTCGGCCGAGACGGAAAGGTGCTCGGGACGTCCGAAGCGGTCGCGCCGCGGCCCTAGGTACTAACTCGCGCGGGAGACGCGCAACTTCGTCAACTCGCGGTCGCGCTCCTCGATGATCTCTTCGAGGTGGGCGACCTTCATGCGAAGCGTCTCCGTGGTGGTGACAAGCTCGATGAATGCGCGCTGGCGTTCCTTCAGGAGGGCCTCGACGCTGTGCAGCTTGATCTCCGGGTCATGGATCAACTGCGGGGCCACGGGTGCAGGAGCGGGGGCGACAGGCGCAGGCACGGGGGCGACGGGCATCGGGGCGGGTGCGACGGGGACCGGGGCGGGCACCGCGAAGGTCGGCGGGGGCGCGAAGACCGCAGGTGCAGGGGCGGCCACGGGGGTCGGGATCTGCGGCTGAGCTGCGACCGGCGGCGCTGCGACCGGTGGGGGTGTAGGTGTAGCCGCAGGCTCGACTTCCTGGATGTCGAGCACCTGCTCGGCGATTGCTCGAGCGAGCGCGAGCCAGGAGATCCGCCCGGTCTCGATCAGGATCTGGCCCAGGCGCAGCCCGGTCCGCTCCTGTTCGGCGAGCGCAGCCGCGAGCTCGGCCTCAGAGATCTCGTTCTTCTCGACCAGAATCTGGCCGATCGGACGCTTCCGCATTGGACTCCTATCGGCAGGAACACCGCCGGACGAAAGGGCCTCGTCTAGCGACGTCTGAAGCGGCGCGGAGGGTCGTCCTTGGCCAGGGCTGAATCGTCGCTCGCGTCGGCGGCCTCCGAGCCGTCGAAGCCCTGCTCCCACGGGTCCAGGTGCACCGGCTCGTCAGCCGGCGGGAGCACGCGGACATGCCGAGGCGGCTCCGGCTGGGAGCTTGTGTCGCGGTCCTCCTGACCCCGGCGCCACCGGCCACGAGCTGCGGAGTGAGTCTCCTTGGCCTCTACATCCGCCTCTGCCGCGGGTGGCAACTCCGGCTCCTCCGACTCGGGCTCCGGATCCGGATCGGGCTCCGCCTCGGCGACCGCTTCCTCCTCCTTCAGGGGAGCGCCGATGATCGTCATCGCGTCCGAGGGCTCTTGCGCCTCCTCGAAGGCGGACCAGCCGAATGAGTTCTGTTCGTCGGTTTCCTCGTCCGTGTCTCCCGCCCGCTGGGCCTCGACGACCGGGTGCCCGGGAGCCGGAACTGCGGGTCGCACGAACGACGACTGCTCGCGCGCGGCGAGCCACTCGATCAGGCAGACGATCGCGAACGCACCGGCCATGGCGAGGACGATCACCCACCAGGAAAGCTTCGCCACGCCCAGCGCCACCGCCACGGCGACAAGGAATCCAACCTCGCCGCCGATGCGCCAGAGGGCCGGCGGAACTCCCTCGCGTGGCCCACGGATCCCGTAGCCGTAGGACGGCGGCTGTGTCCACGACTGCTGCGTCCACCCCGCTGCACGGAGAGCACGCAGGTCGGTGCGCAAGGACGCGGCCTGCCGGTGAAATGAATCCACGGCCTCGAGTGTTCGCAAGGCCGCATCGAGTTGAGCCGCATGACGGTAGAACGACTCGAACGCAGCCTTGACACTTTCCTGCTCGTAGCCCTGCTCCGCGACGGGTAGATCCTCGACGCGCGGCAACGGCTCGCGCGGAGGCGTCTGCGGCGTCGGCCAGGCTTCGGGCTCCATTAGCAGGACATTATGCGTTCAAGCAGGCGACGACTAGGCGCTTCACATGGAGGCCGCGTGGGAGAACAGCCCCGGAACTCTTCGCTCGGCGCTCAGCCGGCGGCTTCCGCACGTCTGAGGCCACGAAAGGCCCAGGCGGCGAATCCAAGGATCAGCCCGGCCGCGATGGCAAAAGCCGCCAGTGTCAGCTCCGGCCTGCCGGAGATGAAGCCCCGACCGGCTTCCAGCAAGGCCGTGATCGGGTTGACGGTAGCGACGCCGTGGATCCAGCCCTCGAGCAGATTGAGCGGGACGTACACCGGAGCGAAGAAGAGCAGGAGAAAAACCGGCATCTGCATCACGGGTGCAGCTTGCTGCGATCGCAGGCGCATGGCGACGCCGGCGGCCCAGAGAGCCCCGGCGAGATTCAGGAGCAGCGCGAGCACATAGAGACCGAACAGGTCGACGCCGTTGCCGCCGATCTTCATCTGCGCGAGCAGGGCCACGATCGTCACGACCACGGCGACGGTCGCCCAGCGTACGAGCGCCGAGAACACGTATCCGAGCAAGATGCCACTCCGGTTCGGGGCCGCAAGCATCAGCCGTCGCATGAAGCCGGTCTCGAAGTCACGTGCGATTCCGAATCCGGTGAACACGCCCGCGAAGGCCGCGGACTGAAGCAGCACAAACACGAACTGAAACGCCGTATAGCCGGTCGGAAAGTCGAACCCCGGCACCTGGCTGATACGCGACAAGCCACCGACGAACGCGGTGAAGAAGAAAAGCGGAAACATCACCGAAGGCAGCAGGAACGCTTTGTTCGTGAAGAACGTATGGAGGACGCGCCACGACACGCCGCGCGCAACTGAAATCGCGTCTGTCATGTGCGCTCCAAACGGTTCCAGAGTGCGTGGGTCGCAAGGGCGAAGCCGGCGATGGTCAGTCCGGCGGCGACAGCGAAGCCGAGGCCAATGGTCTCCCAGTCCCACCCCGTGATCACGAGTGCGCGGACCGCCTCGATCAGGTACGAGACCGGGTTGACCGTCGCCACCCACCGAAACCAGTCCGCCTCGATCAGGTTGCGCGGGATGTTCATCGACGACAGGAACAGAAAGACGAAGAAGACGGGAAAGAGGCCCTGCACCGCCTCAGTCGAGCCTGTCCGCAGCGCGGCCCAGCTGCCGAGCGACGCGAACGCGAGCGCGATACAGGTTTCCAGCAGTAGCAACATCGCTGCCCCGGCGACTCCGCTCTGTAAACGCACCCCGAATGCGAGCCCGACGGCGAGGTAGAAGACCGCCTGGACGACAGCGATTGTCACCAATCCGCCCAGCTGTCCGAAGAGCAGGACGATTCCTCGCACCGGGGTCAGCGCCAGCCTGTTGAGGAAACCGGTCTGGATGTCCCGCGCGAACTCGACGTTCGCGTTGATCGTCGCGAGCAGTGCTCCCTGGACGAACGGCACGGCGAGCGCGAACGCGACGAACGAGCTGGTGGGAAAGCCGGGAAGTTGCGTCTCGGCCTTCAGACCACCCGCGTTCACGGCGAACAGAAGCATCGGGAAGATCAGCGGGAAGACGACGTTCGCGGGCTGCCGCGCGGTTCGGACAACCGCGCGCTTGCTCAGCGCCGCGGTCTGGACGAGAGCTGTGGCGGTCACGCGCGGGCGGGCTCGAGTTCTGGTTCGGACTCCTGTTCCTCCTCGTCCCCGGCGCCCTCGAGATGGCGCCCAGTCTTCGCGAGGAAGACGTCGTCGAGCGTCGGCTCGTGGATCTGCAGCTGAGAGAGAACGATGCCTTCCGCGTCGAGCGCGCGGACGATCTCGGCGAGATTGCCGTTCGACGACGTCAACTGGACGGCGATGCTGCCAGGCCCATAACCGGTCGTCTGCTCGCCGAAGCGCTCGAGCACCGATACCACCGCGCCCCGCTGGTCGGGGTCGCCCGGGACGGCTTCGACCGTGGAGCAGGCGATGTCCGCCTTCAGCTTCTCGGGAGTCCCCTCCGCCACGATGCGTCCGTGGTCGATGATCCCGACGCGGTCCGCAAGCACGTCCGCCTCTTCGAGGTACTGCGTCGTCAGGAACACGGTTACCCCCTCTTCCTTGGCGAGCCGGCCAACCTCGACCCAGAGGGCGGTGCGGCTCTGGACATCGAGCCCCGTTGTCGGCTCGTCGAGAAAGAGGATGCGCGGCCGGTGCACCAGCGCCAGCGCAAGGTCGAGACGACGCTTCATTCCACCGGAATAGCCCTTCACCTTGCGGTCCGCCGCCTCGGTCAGCCCGACCCGGGTGAGTAGCTCGTCGCTCCGTTCGCGTCGCTCCTCGCCGGTGATCCCGTGCATGGTGGTCTGCAGCCTGAGGTGCTCTCGTCCCGTCAGGAACGGATCGAGCGCGGCCTCCTGGAGCGCGGCCCCGATCGCTTTCCGGACCTGCGGGCCCTCCTTGACGACGTCATAACCGGCGACCGTCGCGGTGCCCGCGGTCGGCGGCAGCAACGTCGTCAGCATGTGGACGGTCGTGGATTTCCCGGCGCCGTTCGGGCCGAGAAACCCGTAGATCTCACCGGGGTCGACGCGGAGATCGATGCCGTCGACGGCGCGCGGGCCCTTCTTGAACTCGCGGACGAGCCCATGGGCCTCGATGCTGTTTTCGCGCGGGGCGTCCACGCCCCGGAGGCTACCCGTGCGCGAGTTCTCGACGGAGAACTGCAGCAAGCGCGGTCAACGCGACGCGAGTCTCGTCGAGCCTCGGCTCACGCGTCGTGAGACGCTGTAGTCCCAGGCCCGGCAGGAGCACGATGCGGGCCAGTCGAGGCAGGCTCTGAACGAGCTGCCAGAGCTCCATCGTGAGCGCCAACGCGAGGACGGACACGACGAGCGGAGTGACCGCGGTTGCGGGCAACGGCCAGAAGCGGCCGCCGACGATCGCCACGGGGAGCAACAGCGCCGCAAAGTTGGTGCCGCAGCGAAGCGAGAAGCGCGAGGGCCGCGCAAGGCCCTTCCAAGTCTCCCGAAGACGCCGTGCCTCGAGCGCTGCGATTGCGCGGTGTTCGGCGCCGTGCAGGTAGAGCGTGCGGCCCCGCAAGAGCCACCCGAGCAGCGCGAACGTCGTGACGAATCCCGCGGTGAGACCGAGCCAATTCGGTGCAAAGGCAAGTACGAGCGGAGCGAGAATCGCCGCGATCAGAAAACCCCGTTCGCGACGGCGCGCGACCCCCTCACGCTTGAAGAGGGGCGACAGCGACCCCGAGAGCCGCACGAGACCGCGCGCGAGTGGAATCGCGCGAAGCGAGCGTGGCGCTACGGGCATCCGCCCTTCCCTCAAGCTTCCGTCTGTCCCCGCGAAGGCCCAGTAGCGCTCGCTGACGATCACGACGCCGTTGGCACGCGCCATTCCGCCCACACGAGGCACGGCGGCGGTGTTGCTCTCTTCGAACTGCGTGAGGAAGACGGCGGGATCCACCCAGCCATGATCGCCACAGGAAGGGCCGCCCGGCAAGTGCCGGGCGGCCTATTTCGAACCTTTGTTGGTCCTAGGTGCTTACCAGCGCCCGCGCGAGAAGAAGCCGAGCAGCGCGAGGACGAGGATCACGATGAGGATGATCCAGAGGATGCTCATGCGATTTCGTGCCTCCCTTTCTGGTGTCGATTGTCGACCTGCCCAGAGTGATTCCGCCTGGGATCAACGAGAAAACACCCGGCCCGGTTACGTGACCGGAAGCGTCACCCGGGTAGCGCCGGCCTCAGGTTCCTCACCGAAGGTTCACCAGCCGTCAGCCCATCAACCGCCTGCCCGCCGGGAAACTCGCCTCGCACTGCTGGACGGAACCGAAGGCCGGCAGATGCTCGACAACATCGCGGTGAACGGCCAGTGGCCATGCACCTGCCACCCGGCAAGTTCCCCGAGAAGTAACGCACCGCCTTTTCCACCCGGACGACGAAGACCTCCGGCCGCACCGGGGGTCTTCCTCGTTCGTCGGGCTGCCGATCGCGTCCCGGGAGGGGAACTGTCACGGGTCTGTAACCCATAGGCGCCCCAGATTCAGGCAAGATAACTCGTGGCCCACGCCAAAGCGGCTCTCGAGACGGACGACGCGCGACTGCTCAACCGGGAGCTGTCGTGGCTCGACTACAACGCTCGGGTTCTCGCCCGTGCGGCGGACAGGGCGCTCCCGCTACTCGAGCGGACGCGTAATTGTGCGTACTTCTCGTCGAATCTCGACGAGTTCTTCCAGGTGCGGGTCGCCGGCCTGATGGGCCAGGAGGAAGCCGGCCTGCTCGTCCGCTCCCCCGACGGGCGGACCCCGCAACAAACGCTCGCAGAGATTCGAGAACGCACGGTCGAGCTGACGTCCGACCAGGCGAAGCTCTGGAAACGGGAGCTCCGCCCGGCACTCGCGGAAGCCGGAATCCTCGTGGGCGACGTCGAGGACTGCAACCGCAAGGAGCTCGACGAGCTCGACCAGCGTTTCGACCGCGACATCTTTCCCATCCTGACCCCGCTCGCGGTCGGGCCGGGCCAGCCGTTCCCGTACATCTCGCCTCTCTCCCTCAGCCTCGGAATCTTCGTCCGGGACGAGGAGACCGGCGAAGAGCGCTTCGCACGTGTGAAGGTGCCCGAGCTGCTGCCGCGGTTCCTCGCGATCGGCGAGCGCGGGCTCCTGCTGCCGCTCGAGCGGGTGATCAGACACTTCCTGCCGCGTCTGTTCCCGGGCATGGAGATCGTCGAATGCTGCACGTTCC
>DASVEU010000138.1:0-6746 GCA_036380395.1 Gaiellaceae bacterium | reverse complement strand
CCGTGCCACGCCGCCGACGCTCTAACGTCGACCCCACCCGATTTGAATCCTGGTAGTGAGTCCGAGGTGCAGGCATACCTCCTCTCGAAACGCGAGGCGGCGGCCACAGTCAGCCCCTATGCGACACCCTCGCAAACGGGGTCGCGCTGCACTCGTATTCGTATGCGCAGCTTCCCACCACGATCGAGAGCTTGTCAAGCCGATTCACCGAGCCGCCGGCTCGCTTCCACCCACGAGTGCCCAATCCGAAGCAACCGCGCGGATCCGCCGCTAACCGAAGGGCCAAAGCCGGACTTCTAATCCGAAGGACGGAGGTTCGAATCCTCCCAGGCGCATGAGGAAATGCCCTGGAATCGGCATGAATCGCTCCTCACTCGATAGGTCTGCGGGTCCAACACAGGGTCAACTTGGGAAGTCGCCGGGCGGCGGCTACGTCCTGCTGCGACTGTCCATCGAAGAGACACTTGGGCTCGTCGCTCCCTGGGCCAGGAGCTTCTCAGCCTCCCTCAGCTTGGCGACGATCTGCTCCACGCTGTAGCGCTTCGCGGACATCGCTCGCCTTACTCGATCTCTCACGAGCGGATGGGTACGACGTTGCGAGGAGACCGAATAGAGGGGGCCGGGACAAACGGAAACGGGGTAACTCCAACTCCAGCTCGCCTGTGCGGTAGGCGGCGGCCAAGCATGAGAACCAAAGTTCGTGCACCCCACACGGTCGTAGACTGCTTCCTATGGGCGTCCATCTTCAGGCGGCTGCCGAGGTAGGTACCGGTGACAGCCACGATGACCTGACGATTCAGTGGCGCGCGCTTCAGTTTGCGCGCCTGGGCTTCGAGAACGCGGATGAGATGGCGCGATCCAACGTGGATTGGCACGAGGCCGCGGCCCATATCGCCGCCGGAGCTACGCCCGAGCACATCGCCAGGATCCTGCTGTAGATCGCCACGAGCAGAGAAGGCGATTGCGGCTCTGGCTCGCGGGGCGCAGTTTTGGATCGGGCTAGGAAGCGCGGTCGAGCACGTCGGTGTAGAGGGCATCGAAGCGCCTTGCCAGCGCTCGCCAGGAAAACGCGCCGCGAATCTGCTGCCTGGCATGGTCGGCGCGTTCCTTCCTGGCGGCGTCATCGTTGACCGCTTCGACGAGCGCGTCGGCAAGGGCATCGACGTCGTCTGGCTCGACGAGCCAGCCGTTCGGCGTCCCAGCGACGGTGTTGACGAAGGAGAGGGGCCCACCGGTGCTGGTCGTGATCACCGGGAGACCGCACGACATCGCCTCGAGGAACACCTGCCCGAAGGGCTCGTCGACCGAAGGGCCGACGAAGACGTCGGCACAGGAAAGCGCCTGCGGGAGCTCGTCGTGCCCGCGCCAACCGCTGAAGAAGACACCATCCACGGCCAGCTCCCTCGCGACCGTGTACGGGTGCTCGCCCTCCCACTCCCCCGGCGCTCCGCCCCAGATCAAGAGCGGCACAGGGGTTTTGAACCGTGGCCGCGCCCGAGCGTAGGCTCGCACGAGGAGCGGGACGCGCTTGAAGCCGAGGTAGCGCCCGACGAAGAGGAGCAGCGGAAGGGGCTCCCCGCCGTGATTCGTGAACGCATCCAGCGCCGCCAACGGGTAGCGGATGCTCCCGGGGAGCCCCGACTCGTCCCAGCCCTGGGGGTCGTCGACGAGCCAGTGGCGCAGGAGTTTGAGACGCTCGTCGCGCGTGAGCGCCGAGCGGTCGAAGAGATCCGTATCGACGCCGTTTGGGATCACCTCGATCAGGTCGTCCGGGACGCCCAGGAGACGCACGGCCTCGGACGCCTCGTGCGGCGAGATGCAGATGATGCGCCGGCTGCGGCGGGCAGACGCTTCGAGGCGCGAGGCCCAGTCTCTTCCGTAGCGGTATCGGCTCAGGTTCGTCCGCCGCAGCAGCTCGCGTTCCGTTTCAGGCAGGTGGTCGTCGCGCGGCTCCTCACCTGACTCGACTGCGTCCGCAAGCCGGTGGAGGCCCGTGTCGAGCGAGACAGCCACCGCGTCGAGGCGCTCGACTCGATCGAGCATCTTCAGGTCGGTGCCGTGCAGATGGGTGACGAGCGCGCGCTCGGGCCAAAGCCGAGCGATGGCCTCGTGCATCGGTGTCAGGTGATGGAGGTGAATGAGGTCGACGTGGCCGAAGCCTGCGCGCTCGAACACGCCTTCCCACGCCGACACCTGAGCCTGCGCCTGCTCCGGGCCCAGAGCGGCAAAGACAGGATCCGGCGCTCGCTCCCGATCTTCGAAGGAGCCGTGGAAGGGAACCGGCCCCGCGAGCTGATCCTCGCCGCGCCCGAAGCGCTCGAGAGCGGGCGTGTAGTCCGCTACCTCGACCTGGAGCCCCTCGAAGAAGGTGGCAGCGTGCGTCTGCTCGCCGAGCGAGCCGAGCGACCCTGCGGCAAGCACGACCTCCCAGCCGGACTCCACGAGCGCGCGAGAGAGATACCGGGCAACCTGGGCCGAACCGCCGCGCGGGTAGAACATCAGACCCATTCCCAGTCGTCTGCGTTGCCCGTTCAGCCGCGGAACCTCCTGCTAGCGCCCAGCCCTGCCGCAACAGGTAGTCGCAAAGCTCGCAGAGCAGGGAAGGATCCCCGACGCCGGCGGGTACTGCGTGCGCCGTACGGCGGAGCGAGCTACTTCATGTAGTTGTGCAGTTGCCAAACCTGCGGCGGCTGCGGCGGGCGAGGTACCCCGGCTGCGTCGAATGCGGGCATGAGGCGCTCCTGGGCAAACCGCCTTGCGTCCTCTTCTGACTCCCACACTTCCAGCACACGCCAACCGCCGTTCGGACTCGGCCCGGCTGCGTGGAAGATGCCACCCGCGGGTGTCTCCAGGCCGAGTTGCGCCCGAACCTTCTCGTAGATCTCCTGCGAACCCTCGGGGTTGTCCACCAGCATTGCGACCGGCATGTCGACCTCCTGACCCTTGAAGTTGTCAGCCAAGGGGAGCCTATAGCCCTCCCTCAAGCAGGTTTGGCCCCCTCGCACGCCGCGACCCGGATAGAGCCTTTCTGGACTGGAGCCTTGGCGCGCGGGGTGGCGATGAGCGGCAACAGGCCCTGGCTGCTCTCGGGCCAGCTCCTCCCTATCCGAGTCCGCCGGACCTCTGGGCACCAGGCGGCGGAACAAAACGGACACATCAGAAACGACACGCGCGACGCCTCGCGACGCCTCGTCTACCGCTCAGGCAGTCCGATTTGCAGGGGAAACTGCGTCGTGAGTGATCGCGCGTGTACGCGCGTGACGCTCCTGGACCTCCATGGTAAGGAAGGGGTCGACGGTCTTCTCGCTGAGGGGCAGGGCTAGAGCACGGCTCGAGCTTGGCACTGGCGAATTCATTGGGGAGTTAAGGGAAAAGACCTGCAAACAGCACGTTTTGTGCGGTCTCGAAGACCGCCGCATGAGCTCCCTTGGTCCTGGCAAATCTTCTTTCTTAGCCCGAAGGATCGCTGGCCTCGGTATGCAAAGCCGGGGTTGGCGCCGCGCTCCGAACCACCCTTCCTGTTATCACGAACCCCAACACGAGAAGTGGCACGACCTCTTTTCTGGACGAACCGCGCCGTTGAGCCGCATCGGCCGTCTCTGCACGCCATCGCGATGGTTAAGGCTGCGGCGGACGGCGAGCGTGACCCTAATCCGCCGCCTCTCCACCCGCGTCGCGCTGGGTCAACGGCGGGTCAACAGGGGGACGCCAGGTCGTCCGAGAAGACTCGAAGCGATTCCGCTTAACCATGCAGGTTCACCAGGCCTCCCCAGGGATCGCGAACCCAGCGGGACCCGCTTCTAATCCGCGGGTCGGAGGTTCGAATCCTCCCAGGCGCATCTCGGACCTTGGCCCGGCGTGATATCGAATAGGTCCCTCCGATGGCTGAACCGACCCGCCGCTATCACGTTTGGTCCGCTCTCCGCTCTTCGTCGCTGCGGCTGGAGGTCTACGCCGCCCGCGAGCTGACGGCCGGGGGCGCGCTTCTGATCGATGTGCGCCGCCAGGAGGACGCGAGCACTCGCATCGAGGGAGCGCGTCGTATCCCACCGGACGAGATCCCGTCCGTCGTCGCCGAGCTTCCCCGCGGTACGCCGATCGTTCTCGCCTGTACCTGACTCCGTGAGGCGACGAGCGTCCGTGTGGCGCACTGGCTGAGGGACCGAGGGTTCGAGGCATACGCCGTCCGCGGCGGTGTCGCCGCGCTCGAGGGTAAGCCTCCGCCGCTCTCGCCCGAAGACGTAGCGACGGCTGAAGCTGCGGGTCGCGCCCTCGGGGCGCTTCGCGACCCGCGGTTTCGCCTCTATTCGACCGGCGTCCTGATCTCGCTTACCGCCAAGTCGGTCGAGGGAGCTGCCTACGGCTACGTCGTCTTGCTCGTCGGTGGGTCGGCGGCGACGCTCGGGGTGATCGGATTCCTGAGCACGATCCCGAACCTCGTCCTCGCCCTGCCCGGGGGAGCGCTCGCCGACCGGTACGACCAGCGCAAGCTCCTCCTCGCCTTCCAGGGCACCAGCATGCTCGTCCCGATATCGCTCGCCATCCTCTCGGCGACCGACTCGCTCACGGTGCCGGTGATGGGCACCCTCGCGTTGGTTGGAGGCGTCCTCGGCGCACTCAGCTTCCCAGCCTTCCAGGGCATGCTCGCATCCATGGTTCCCAAGAAGGACCTCGAGAGCGCCGTTGCCATCAACAGCATGTCCCTGCACGCCGCCCGGTTCGTCGGCCCGGCGGTTGCCGGTCTCCTCCTGGCGACCGGCGGGCCGACGTGGATCTTCGTCGTGAACGCCGCCGGGTTCCCCTTCGTATTGACCGCGCTCCTCCTCCTGCCGGCTTCGCAAACTCGCGGAGGCGAGGGCGTGACGAAGCTCGGCGGTGCGATCTCGGACGGAGTGCGCTACGTCCTCGGCCAGCGGAGCATCGCGTCCCTGATGGTGCTGACAGTGTTCGCCGGCGTGTTCGCCACGCCCGCCGTGGCGTTCATGCTCCCTGCCATCGTCCGCTTCCAGCTCGACGGCGGCGGCGGCACCCTGGGCGCCTTGACAGCCGCCATGGGCCTCGGATCCCTGCTCGGCTCGCTTGCCCTCCTCATCTTCTCGCGACGGCCGAACAAGGGCGGGCCCATTCTCGTCGGCTACCTCGCCACGGCCCTCTCGATCGCGGCGGTCGGCGCCTCGTCCTCCGTCCCGCTCTCCCTCGCCCTCGCCTTCGTGGGCGGCTTCGCCGCCGTCCTCTTCATCGGTCTCTCCACCGTGGTCGTCCAGTTGATGAGCTCCGACGACATGCGCGCCCGCGCCATGGCCATCTGGGCCGCCGCCTTCGTCGGCGTCCTTCCCATCGGCGGCCTCGTGACGGCCGCCCTGGCCGCCTGGATCGGCCCGGGCAACGCCGTTCTCGTGGACGGCCTCGTGACGCTCCT
Organism: Gaiellaceae bacterium; assembly: GCA_036380395.1. Lineage (GTDB taxonomy): Bacteria > Actinomycetota > Thermoleophilia > Gaiellales > Gaiellaceae > 3-1-20CM-4-69-9. The sequence goes on along the minus strand of DASVEU010000138.1, from coordinate 1,327 downwards.
CGGCGGCTTGATAGTCGTCGCCCTCCGGCCGGAGATCAGGTGGCTCGGATGCGCCGCTCTCCCGGAAGCGTGCATAGCCGCGACCAATCCCATGGCGATCGCAATGAAGGCGGATGTCGAAACGGCACGGACGTGACGATCGTGCGCCGGCTGGCGTAGCGGAGCCCCACCAGCCGGCGCACTCCGAGGTCTAGAGATTCGCCTCGAGGAACGTCAGCGCCGCCGTGGAGTCGACGCGGTACGCGAAGTTCGGGCCCGAACAACGCAGGCTGAACGTCCAGGTGTTGATCCCCACGACGGTGCCCTCGTGGAACAGGGGGCCGCCCGAGTCCCCGAAGCACGTGCTCTGCGTGATCTTCAGGAAGCGGTCAGGGAAGGCATCCCGCGCCGGGATGGCTGTCACGTCCCGATAGCTCCGCACGCCGTCGACCACGACGATGGCCTTGGGTGCGACGACGCTGCCCGTAATGAACTCGTCGGTCCCGTAGCCGACGACGGTGAACGTCTCGCTCTTCAGGTTCAGCGCGTCGAGGTAGTCGGCGTCTGCGATCGGCGCGGGCGCCACGCCAGCGACCGGGTCGTCGAGGAACACGAGCGCGATGTCCTCGGCCGGAGGCGCAAGGCAACGCTGCTTGGAGTTGCCGATACAGGGAGGCGCGGTGAACCAGTCGGGATGCACGACGATGTGATCCACCGTCGCGAACGGCGCGTCTCCCTCAGGATCGAACGAGATCCGCAGATCGTCGGGGCCGAACCCGTCCGGCCCTTCCTCGACGAGGAAGTCGGTGCAGTGGGCGGCGGTGAGGACGACGTCCGTGCGGACGAGCGTCCCCGAGCAGAAGTCGAACCAATCGCCTTCTATCTGCAGCTGGAGCACGCCGACGTTCGCGAACCGGTTGGCCGTGTCGTCTGTCCCGCCGATCACCGCCCCGGCCGGTGTGACGAGCAAGACGGCAATCGCTGCGGCTGCCGCAGCAAGTGTCGAGGCGCTGCGTATCGACCCCATTGCTTCCTCCTCCTCGAGTTTGTGGCCAACGTTACGACGCGTCGAACGCGAATACAAGATCCGGTCTCGGACGCCCTCCCGACCGCGTGGTCGAGAACAAGCGCGCTGGCGGCGCCGATCGGCGCGAAGCCGCCCCGCCGGGTGCCGCGCTGGCTCGCTCGGCTCCTGGCGGGTGAGGCCGGCGTCACGCTCAGGACCGAGATCAGGGGCGCCTCGAACGCGAAGGCGAAGCGCGAGCTCGGCTGGACGCCCCACTACCCGTCGTGGCGCGAGGGGTTCTTCACGGGGCTGGGTGGTTCCGCCGCGGCGAGCGTCGGCAGC
>DASVEU010000137.1:0-4080 GCA_036380395.1 Gaiellaceae bacterium | reverse complement strand
ACGAGGTCGCGTGCGTCGACTCGCAGTACCGCGAGGTCCGAGAGCGGATCGGAGCCGACGACCTCGAACTGGAGCTCGCGCCCGTCGACGAAAGAGGCGCGCCCTTTGCCCTCGGTGCGCGCGACGACGTGCGCGGATGTGAGCGTGTAGCCGTCGGGCGTGATCACGACGCCGCTGCCGCCTCCGTCGAGGATCCGACCGCCGCGAACGCGCCGCGACACGCGGAGATTGCCGACCGAGGGGGAGAGCCGCTCGGCGACACTCGTGACGGCCAGCGAGTAGGCGTCGAGCGCTTCCTCCTCGGAGACCTCACTGGCCGCCGACGAGATGAACGTGAGCTCCATTCGGCCAAGCTAGCAACGCCGCCCATAGCTCCGTCGATCTGCGAAAGTCCCGCCGATGGCCGAGGTCGAGACGAGTCGCGAGGGCGCCGTCCTCACGATCACGCTCAACCGCCCGGACGTCCTCAACGCGTTCAATGCCGCACTGCACGAGGGTCTTGCGGCCGCGCTCAAGGAGGCTCGCGGCCCTGACGTCCGCGCCGTCGTCGTCACCGGTGCCGGGCGCGGATTCTGCGTTGGCCAGGACCTGACCGAGTTCCGCGAGGCCCCGGGCGACATCGGCTCGCGCCTGCGCTCGACCTATCACCCGAACGTGCTTGCTGTCCGTGCACTCGAGAAGCCTGTGATCGCGGCCGTGAACGGGGTAGCCGCGGGTGCAGGCATGTCGTTCGCATGTGCGTGTGACCTGCGAATCGCCGCAGATTCGGCGAGCTTCGTGCCGGCCTTCATCAACATCGGGCTCATCCCGGATTCGGGGGGCTCCTACTTCGTGACGCGCATCCTCGGGCCCGCGCGGGCGTTCGAATGGCTTGTGTCAGGCCGCAAGCTCACGGCGGCGGAAGCGCACGCGTGGGGCCTCGTCTCCGAGGTGGTCGAGACCGACGCGCTGGCGGCCCGCGCCGCCGAGGTCGCAGCACAGCTCGCCGCGCTGCCGACGCGCGGCATCGGGATGACGAAGCGACTGATCGATCACGCCTTACACGCGACCCTGGAGCAGCAGCTCGAACGGGAGGCGGAGCTCCAGACGGCCGCAACGCAGACCGAAGACTTCAAGGAAGGCGTCGCCGCGTTCCTCGAGAAGCGGCCGCCCGAGTTCCGCGGGCACTAATCCCTATTACAGACGGACATGCCCAGCTGGGTCGCCAGCTGATTGCTCTGTGAGTTGTGATCCGTCGCCTTGGGGACGACCGCCTGCACGGCCGCCACGTCGCCCGACTTCGCCTTGTCGCGGATCTCCTGCAGGTCGCCCCTGAGATTCCTCACCTGCGCCAGCCATTGATCGGAGAGCGCCTTTTCGCTTGCGGGCGGACGCAGGTCGGCGAGGTCGTTGATGGCGCGATCGAGGATCGGCAGCGTCTCGTCGGCGATCTTGGCCAGATCGGAGAGGTTCTTCGGGGTCGCGAGCGATTTCGTCTGCTGGTTGAACGTGCCGCAGATCGCGTCGGCCTTCGACGCGTACTCCTCTTTCGTCAGCGCCCTGCCGCTGCCGCCGCCCCCGCAGCCGGAGAGCACGAAAACGAGCGCAAGCGCGATCAGGGCTGCCCGCCGCATCGGCACTACGGTATCGAGCGTGGTTGACGGTCGCGTCCGGATCGAAGCCGGTGAGTCACTGCGCAGGCGCCGGGCGGTCGTACTGTTTCGAGCCCCGCTCGTCGTCCCGCATTACCTCGTGCTCGCGGCCTGGACACTGCTCGTCGTACCGGTGCTAGTGATCGCCTGGCTCGCTCTTCTGATCGAGGGCCGGCTGCCGTCCTTCCTCCTTCGCTTTCTCGGTGCGTTCCTGCGCTACCAGGGCCAGGTCACCGCGTGGTTCGGCCTGCTCTCGGCCCGGTATCCGGATCCGTTGCACACGCTCGAGCATCCGTTTCGGATCGAATTGCCCGAGCGTCCGCCGCAACCGCGGTCTGTGACGCTGTTTCGTCTGCCGCTCGCACTGCCCGCGCTCGTTCTCGCGAGCGTTTTCAACGTCGTGCTCTCGCTCGCCTCGGTCGCTGCCTGGTTCGTTGCCCTGGCGCTCGGCCGGACTACAGCGGGCCTGCAGGAGCTCGGGACTTTCTGTCTGCGCTACCAGCTCGAGACGCAGGCATACGTGACGTTGCTCACCTCCGCCTATCCTCGGCTCGCGCCGCCGTTCGTCACGGCAGCGCCCGAATGATCTCCTCGTGCTCCGGGAAGCGGCCTTCCTTCTGTTTCGAGAAGATCAGCTTCCCGTCGGCGACGACGTCGAACTGGCTCTTCTGTCCCGACACGGCCTCGGCGTCGTGAGCGGTGCCTCGCTTCAACTCGGCCGCGAGACTCGCGGCCCGGCGGTCATAGCCGTCTCAGACGGGGCAGTAGAAGATCTCGACCTTCACCTGCACGAGCCTACCGGAGCAACGGGAGGCCACCGGAAACTGGCCCTGGCTTCCCTGACTGTGCGATAACTCGACGAAGGGCAGTGCGGGTTCTGGGTCCGCGAGCGACAACCGGGGAGGAGCCATGAGCTCTACCGCTTCAGATCGACCGCAGGCTGAGACGATCGTCCTGATCCACGGCATGTGGATGACGCCGCTCAGCTGGGAGCATTGGGTCAACCACTACACCGATCGTGGCCACCGCGTGCTCGCGCCCGCGTGGCCCGGCCTCGACAAGGAACCGGAGGAGCTGCGTCGCGATCCCTCGCCGCTCCGCGGGATCGACATCACCGAGGTCGTCGACCATTACGACAAGATCATCCGCGGGCTCGACAGCCCACCGATCATCATCGGCCATTCCTTTGGGGGTCTCTTCACGCAGCTCTTGCTCGACCGCGGGCTCGGCGCCGCCGGTGTTGCTCTTGGGACGGGAGCTCCCAAGGGCGTGCTGAGGCTGCCGTACTCCACGCTCAGGGCGGCCTGGCCAGCATTGCGCAGCCCGACGAATCTCAAGAAGGAGACGCCCCTGACGCCGAAGCAGTTCCACTGGTGCTTCACGAATGCGCTCAGCAGTGAGGACTCGGATTCCGTTTACCGGCGTTACTACATCCCGGGAAGCGCGCGGCCCTTCTTCCAGGCCGGGCTGGCCAACTTCAACCCGAATGCCAAGACCAAGGTCGACTACAAGAACCCGGCGCGGCCGCCGCTGCTGTTGGCCACCGGGACGTTGGATCGCATCTGTCCGCCTTCGGTGAACGAGTCGAACTTCAAGCAACAGGAGAAAGCTCCCTCTGTCACCGAGCACAAGGAATATCCCGGCCGGTCGCACTGGCCGGGCCAGGACGGGTGGGAGGAAGTCGCGGACTACTTCCTCAACTGGACGACCGAGCGGGCGCGATCACGAGCGGCACAGCCTGCCGCGGCGGCGCGGGAAGAGGCGTCAATCTCGCAGGACTAGATCGTCTTGAACTGTTCGAACGGCTGCCTGCAGGTCGCGCAGTAACGCAGCGACCTGCAGGGGGTCGGACCGAAGATGTTCTCGAGTCGTGTCTCCGTCGAGCCGCAGTACGGACAGCGGTGCGCATTGCTCTGCAGCTGCACGAGCGTTGGCGCGGCTGCCTCACGCGGCGCGGGCGGCGCGAAGCCGGAGGCCCGCAGCTTCTCGCGCCCTGCGGGCGTGATGCGGTCGGTCGACCACGAGTCGTCCAGGCAGACGTTGATCTGCGGCTCCGCGCCGAGCGCGCGAATCTGGTCCGCCATCGCATCGCGCATGACCTCGAGCGCGGGACAGCCGAGGAAGGTCGGCGTGAAGTCGACGCGAACCTGCCCGTCCTCCACGTTCACTGCTCGCACGACACCGAGGTCGACGAGCGAGATCACCGGGATCTCCGGATCCGGAATCTCGGCGAGCGCGTCCCAGACTTGAGCTTCCGTCACCATTTCGTGCCCGCCGGTTGGGAGCGCCGCACCATCGTCATCTCTTCCCACAGCTCTGGCAGCTCGGACGTGTGCTCGCGGCGCTCGTCCAGCAGCGGCCGAAGCTCCTCCAGCGCAGCGACATAGCGGGGCTCGTCCTGTAAACGGTCGTGCCACATCTGCGCGTGCATGCGGTGATACGCCTCTTC
>DASVEU010000136.1:0-3607 GCA_036380395.1 Gaiellaceae bacterium | reverse complement strand
GTTCCGCTCGCAGCGTTGCGCGCAGCGTGGGCGAGCTCTCCGCACGACGGGAAGCGGTCCGCGGCCGCTTTCGCCATCGCGGTGGCTACGACGCCGTCGAATGCCTGAGGCAACTCCGGGCGGGCGCGACTCACCGAAGGCGGAGGATCGACGAGATGCGCATGCAGCACTGCGTGTTCCGTCCCCTGCGCGAAGGGCGGCGATCCGGTCAGACACTCGTACAACACGCAACCCAACGCGTAGACGTCGGTGCGGGCGTCGACGGGCCCACCTTCGATCTGCTCGGGCGCCGCGTACTCGACTGTGCCCAGGAAGTGCCCGGTCGACGTGAGGCCGCGCGCAGTCGTCTGTTTCGCTACGCCGAAGTCCGTCAGGTAAGCGTGGTCGGTGCTTTCCTCGACGAGTATGTTCCCCGGCTTCACATCTCGGTGCACGAGCGAGCGAGCGTGCGCAGCATCGAGCGCGCTCGCCAGCTGTTCGATGAGGAAGATCGTGCGACCGACGCCGAGGCTGCCGCGCTTGAGGATTTCCTTGAGATCGGGGCCTTCGACGAAACGCATGGCGATGTAGAGCAGCCCGTCGGCTTCGCCTGCGTCATAGATAGGGATGATGTTCGGATGGTCCGTGGCGGCAGCGATGTGCGATTCGCGCACGAATCGCTCGCGGAACTGTTCATCCCAAGCCAGCTCCGTCGTGAGAAGCTTCAGCGCGACCTTTCGACCAAGGCGAATCTGCTCGGCGACGTAGACGACGCTCATGCCGCCGCGGCCGAGGACCGATTCGATCCGGAACCCGGCGACCTCGGTTCCAATCCGTGTATGGGCCGTCATCTCGAGGGGTTTGGCCATTATCTGCCCCAGCGCCAGGAAAACCCATGGCCAAGCAACAGGACTTCCGGCCGAGCCTCCATGCCCGCAGGACGCAGACCAGGCGGGACGTCTTCCACTATGCCGCCTCGAGGCGCAGCCCGTCGAGAGGCGGAAGTACTTGCAAATCCCCCCGATCAGCATGACCCGAGTAAGGCGAGATCCGCCCGCGCAGCCCAGGCCTCCCTGCGGCTCGCCGTCTGTTGAAATAGGCCTTGCCTCACGTGAAGATCGTCGTCGCCACCGACCGGTCCGAAACGGCCCAGCGCGCAGTTGCCTGGGCGGCGCAGCTCGCCCAGAGTTTCGACGGCGAACTCATCCTCCTCAACGTGCGTCCCGCAGAGGAGGACGGAGCTGAAGATCTGCTGCGGGAGGACGCCGAGGCATTCTCGAACGCGCGCTCGATCTTCCGCGTCGACCACGACGTCCCGGGCGGCATCGTGCGCGCCGCCGAGGAGGAGAACGCCGACGTGCTCGTCGTCGGGAACGTCGGCATGGGTGGCCGCCGCGAGTTTCTGCTCGGAAACGTGCCTAACCGAATCTCGCACACTGCACGGTGCACCGTCGTCATCGTCAACACGTCCGACGGCGTAGTACCAGAGCCCCCGACCGCGCCCGTGGTCGAAGGGCGGCTCCTCGGACGCGCCGCGCAGATCGCGCGGATCATCAGCCGGCTCGGGCTCGACGTCCGGGGCACAATCACGTCGGCCGAACGTGCACAACGCGTGCGCGCAGCGCTGGAAGAGCTCGGGCCGACATTTGCGAAGCTCGGCCAGGTCCTTTCGACCCGGCCCGATCTGCTGTCTGAGGAGTTCGTCGCCGAGCTGGAGAAGCTGCAGGACAACGTCAAGCCCCTCACGGAGGCGGAGGTCGTGCGCGTCATGGAGCAAGAGCTGCGCGTCCCCTGGGAGGACGTCTTCGCCTCGATCGATTCGGAGCCTCTCGCCGCAGGAACGATCGGGCAAGTGCATCGCGCAACGCTCGATGACGGGTCGCGCGTCGTCATCAAGGTGCAGCGGCCGCGAGCGAGGGCGGAGATTCTGCGTGACCTCGGCTTGTTCGAGCTCTTCGCGGAAAAGGCGCTCAAGCGTGAACAGCTCCGCGAAACGGTCGACATCCCGGCTCTCGTCGAGCACCTATCGGATTCGCTGCGGCGAGAGCTCGATTTCCGCGAGGAGGCGGCGAACGTCGAACGGATGCGGGAGGCGCTCGCGCCCTATGACCGACTGGACGTGCCGCGGCTCTACCCCGAGTTGTCGACGTCGCGCCTGCTCGTGCTCGAGTTCATCGACGGCATTCCGATCCTGGACGCACCGGAGAGCGCCGAACGCCGCGATGCTGCGCAGCAACTACTCGAGGCGTTCTCCCGGCAGATCCTCGTCGACGGGTTCTTCCACGCGGATCCGCACCCGGGGAACCTCCTCTGGTCCGACGAGAAGATCTATCTCCTCGACTTGGGCATGGTGGGCGAGCTCGGGCCCGAGGTGCGGGAGATCCTGATTCTGCTTTTGCTCGCCTTCGCGCGCGACGACCCGAAGTTTCTCGCCGAGGCCGTCCTCATGCTCGCGGGCGAGGAGCGCCGGGCCGAGCTCGATCTGGGATCGATGGAACGCGATTTCGCAGATTTCATCGAGCGGTTCCGAATCGGTTCGCTGCGCGACATCAAGATCGGACCCATGCTCGACGGGATTCTGCAGATCGCCAGTCACCACGGCATTCGCCTACCGGCATCGCTCGCGCTCAGCGGCAAGGCGTTCGGGCAGATGCAGCTGGCAGTGACGAAGCTTGACCCGACGCTCGACCCATTCCGTGTCATTGGACGATTTCTCCTTCGCAACGTCGGCCAGCGGCTCCGAAGACAGGCCGACCCACAGCAGCTCTACTACGAAGCCGAGAAGATCAAGCTCCGCATCCTCAGATTTGTCGAGGCGGTCGAGCGTGCTACGGGTGCGCGACCGGGCCAAAAGCTGCAAGTGGACTTTCTTGGCGCCGCCTCGATCGAGGAGGCGATTCGCGGCGTCGGCCGTCGTTTGGCGTTGGCGGCGGGCGCTGCATCCGGCCTTGTCGGCGCGGCGGCGACCGCGGCTGCCGGCACCGCGGGCTGGATCCCGATCACGTTCGCCGGCGTGGCCGGAATCTTCGGCGCATGGCTCGCGCTCGATCTCGCACGGCGACGCTAACGCTGGAGCTTGCGTAAGCGTCGGTCGAGTAGAAAGGCGACCGCCGACATCAAGCCGCCGAGGAGCAGGCGCTCGATGCGCACCCTCACGTCAGGCCGCCGTGCGAACTCCGGGCACGTGCCGGCCGAGGAAGTCGAGAATCTTGTCGATCTGCCGGACCTTCTCGTCCACATCGAACGGCGAGTGCCCTGTTGGGAACACGTACAGATCGTGCGGATGATCGCGGGCAGCGAGCTTCTCGACGTAGAGCATCGCCTGGCGATAGGGACAGCGGCTGTCGTTCTCGCCGATCATGAAGAACACTGGCGCGCGGACTGCGTCGGCGAAGTTGATCGGGTTGCGGTCACGCATCAGTTCGGGCAGGTCGCTCGGCGCGCCACCGATGAGCGCGCGGTCGTATGCCTGGAGGAGCGGAGAGAGGTCTTCGTAGCCGGCCTCGTAGTCGCCAACGGGAACGCCCGCGACACCGCAGATCCACAGCTCGGGATGCTTGCCGAGCTCGAGGAGCGTCACGTACCCGCCCCACGAGTAGCCTGCGATAACGGCCCGTCCCCGATCGGC
>DASVEU010000135.1:0-5005 GCA_036380395.1 Gaiellaceae bacterium | reverse complement strand
GAGATCGGCGAGGCGACCAACATCGGCGCCAAGGTGCGCTCCAACCTTCCGGCGGTAGCGGTCGGGGCGCTCGGAGTGGGCTTCCTGCTCGCAGGGGGCGTCGGGGCCACAGCACGGCTGATCTTCCGGCGCCCGCGGGAGGGCGAGACGAAAGCGAAGCTCGGCCGCTTCCGCTTTGTCGACCGCGACTGATCGAGACGCGACCGCCGAGCACGTCCCGAGCTCGCCGGAGAAGCTGAGCCCGGCCGAGTGGCTGGCCGCGTTCAAGCGCAGCTTCGCCGCTTTCATGAAGGACGACTGCATGGGACTCTCCCAGCAGATCGCCTACAGCTCGCTCCTCGCCTTCTTCCCGGCCGTAGCCTTCCTCGTCGGGGCGCTCGGTCTCTTTCACCTGTTCGACGACGTGAAGACGCTGCTCGACCCGATTGCGCCGAACGGCGTGATCAAATTCATCACGAGCCTGCAGAAGGACTCACAGGGAGGAACGTCGGCAGCGGCATTCCTGATCGGCTTCTTCGGGGCTGTCTGGGCCGCAAGCGGGGCGATCACCTCGGTGATCAAGGCCGTGAACAGGGCCTACGAGCGGCAGGAGACACGTCCCTTCTGGAAGGTGCGCGGAATCGCAATCGTCCTCGTCGTCACGAGCGGGATCACGACGGCCGGCATCTTCCTGCTCATCGTCGTCGGCGGAGCACTCGGCGATGCGATCGCGAAGAAGGCAGGACTGGGCGGCGCCTTCCAGTGGATCTGGGGGATCGCACGCTGGCCCGTTGCGTTCTGCGCGATCCTGCTCTTCTTCGGGCTCGTGTACTACCTCGCACCGAACAGGGAGCAGCGAAGCTGGAAGTGGATCACGCCGGGCTCGGTCGTCGGCGGCCTGCTCTGGCTCCTCCTCTCGGGCCTCTTCGCCCTCTACGTCACGTACGCCGGGAACTACACCAAGACGTACGGGACGATCGCGAGCGGCGTCATCCTGTTGCTGTGGCTCAACTACTCGGCGTTCGCGCTTCTCTTCGGTGCGGAGCTCAACGCCGAGCTTGACCGGCAGGCCGATGTGCGCGCGGCCGGCGGTGAGCGCGCCGGTCTCGTGAAGCTCGCTAGAAGGGAAGCGTGACGACCAGCGAGCCGCGCAGAGTCTTGTGCTTGTCCGAGCGGTACGTATAGACCCCGGGCAGCAGCGTGACGCTCCAACTCGCACGCCCACGAAAGGCCACGCCGGTCTTGCGGTTCACGCCCAGGCCCGTGAGGTGGAAGTTGTCGCTACGGCTACGGTCGCTCACCGTGATCGTCGCGGGCCCGACCACGGCGGTCTTCGGCTTCAGCGAGATGCTCCGCTTAGGACCCACTGCCGCGCTGATGGTCGTCGGAGCAACCTGGCCGACCGTGAACCACCCGTTCATGGTGGTCGGATGAGCGACGCACTCGAAAACGTACTTGCCGTCCGCCAGCGTGACGGTCCACACGACGTCTTCGACGTCGCCGACGGCCGTCGACTTGTCCACTCCCGGTCCGTGTAGTAGGAAGTTGTGCTCCTCCGAAAAATCATGAACCTCGACGTCGTACGTCCCGGGGTCGAGGTGCGTGACGGGATTTCCGGACGCGTCGCGCAGCGAGATGGTGAAGGAGTCGCCCTGGCCCACCCTGGCTATGAGCCTCGGGTTGTCGGCCCGAGCGAGCGCCGAGGGGAGAAAGAGCGCGGCGAGTAGGGCGGCGAGCACGATTCGTGTGGCCATGCCCGGTCTCTACGGCGCCGCGCGCCTTTCGGATTTACGTGGGCGGGCGCGTTGCGGCGTCGTCTGGGGAGACTTGTCCACGCATCTGCAAAGCAGAAAGGACGGCCTCGCGGCCGCCCTTTCCTGCTGAACTGGTGGTACTTCGGCTAGACGATCACCCGGCCGGCGCGACGAAGCACCAGGCCGAAGGCCATCAGCGCCGCCGCGGCGAGCGCGACGATCCAGAGCGAGAAGCCCGTGAAGGGCAGTACGCCCGAACCCACTGACGCGATCGCGCCGAGGACGCCGCCCTCAGGCGTACCCTTCCCGCCTGACGCCGTCACGCCGAGAACACCGCCGCCCGCCGTCGAGTTGCCGGGCGTGGTCGCGCCCGGATTCGACGACGGTGTGGTCGTGACGGATGTGCTGTTGGTGACGCCGGAAGCGCTCGCCCCAACTGTCGTGCTCCCGGTCGTGCCGGTCGTCGTGCCGGTCGTAGTGCCACCCGTCGTCCCACTTTGCGAGCAGGAGGTCGTCGAGTAGCTCTTCACGCCATGGACGTCGACCCAGTGGTTCCGCTTGCAGTCCAAGACCTTGTGCGGCTGGCTGTTGCCGGGACCGTAGACCTCGGTGCCGGCAGGCGCGCCACGCGAGTTCGCGATCTGCGCTGCGGTTTCGCTGTTGCCGTACCGCTTGGACGAGTCGGGCTTGGCCGCCGTCTGGGCGGTAGCGGCAGTGGCCCCGCTCGAGGTACAGGTCGCGCTCGAACCGGTGCCGCCGCCCGTCGTGCACATCGTGGGCTTGTTGCCTTTCGCGGTTGCGCTCGTCGGCTTCGCGCCGGCCTCAGCGCCGGCGTTCTGGTCGGCGCTGCCGCCGCCCGAAGCCTGCGTCGAGACCGAGGCCTGCGTCGAGACAGAGTCCTGCTTGATTTGGCCCGGCGCGCTTGCCGAGTTGCCGTGTTCATCCGCCGAGTTCCCCGGCGTCACCGCGGAAGCGGACTCGTCCGCGGAAACGCTCTGGGTGTCGGCCTGGCCATTCCCGTTGCCGTTCCCCGCAAGAGCCGAGCCTGTGAAGGCGGCGATGCCCAGCGCGAGCAAGATCATGCTTGTCAGCGCCGCAGTACGCTTGGTCATCTCGTTCTCTCCCCGTTTTCGAATGACACAGCTACAAAGGCTTACGGCAAGGGAACGAGCGAGCAACCCATATGGATACGGGTTGGAACGAATATTTCCCTGGAGCTACGCCCGAAGCTGGGCGTCGAACCTCTGCTCCAGGGCCGCGACGATGCGGTTCCGGAGCTCTCCGGCGTCCTCGTCGGTGAGCGTCCGTTCAGGTGACTGGAACGCGACCGAGAAGGCGATCGACTTCTTTCCCGGCTCCACCTGGCCACCGCGATAGACGTCGAAGGCACGCATCTCGCGGAGCTCGGCCCCCGCCGCTTCGTGGGCGGACGCCACGAGCTCCCCCGCGGTCACCTCGTCCGGAACGACGAAGGCGAGATCCTGCCGGACGGGCGGATACGTGATGACGTCCTCGTAGACGATCAGATCGGGGACGCGGTCAACGAGTGCATCGACGTCGAGCTCGAACGCGCCCCACTCGCCGGGGAGGTCGGGCTTCCGAACTGAGGCGACCCAGCCCTCGTCGGTGCGGGCACCGCGGCCGGCTGCAGGCAGGTCGTCCGCCGGACGGAAGCTCGGCTCGACCCCCAGGGCCGCATAGAGGCCTTCGGCCGTCCCCTTGGCGAAAGCGAACCCGCCTTGCGCGATCCCCCCCACGCGCCAGCGCTCCTCGGGCAGCTGGTCGCCGGTCGGGAGGTACACGTGCGCCTGTTCGAAGAGCGCAATGTCCTCGTTGCCGGCATCGACATTGCGCTGCGCCGACGCGAGGAGGCCTTCGATGAGCGACGTTCGGAGAACAGCCTGCTCGCTCGAGAGAGGCTCCTGCAGCGGGACACCGCCAGTCGCCGACTCCTCCGGCAAGAGGCTCCACGTGTATGCCTCCGAGTAGCCGAATCCGACTAGGACGTCCTCGATCCGCCGGCGGATCCGCTGGAGCTTGGACAACCGGCCGAACATCGCCTGACGCGTCGGCAGGCGGCCGGGCACATCGGCGAGGCGGAAGCGCGCGATCTCCTCGACGACGTCGATCTCGCGAGTGACGTCACGAGCACGCCAGGTGGGAACCGACACGTTCTCGCCGTCGACCCCGAACTCGAGCCGCCGCAAGATCGCTTGCTGCTCGTCGGGAGGGGTTTCGATGCCGACCACGGCGTCGGCTCGCTCCGGGCGGAAGCGCACGACCGGCGGCGCCGGCAGCTCGGCATGGACATCGGCGTGGCCAACCCAGCGCGCTCCTGCATGCTCGACGATGAGCTCTGTCGCAAGCTTCGCCGCTTGTTCGGCGAGATACGGGTCGACGCCCTTCTCCCAGCGGTTCGAGCCCTCGGTTCTGAGTCGCAGACGCTCCGAGGTGCGGAAGATCGTGTAGGGCTCGAAGTTCGCGGCCTCGAGCAAGATCTCGGTGGTGTTCGCGCCGATCTCCGTCTCCTCTCCGCCCATGATCCCCGCGAGCGCGACCGAGCGCTCACCATCGGCGATCATCAGGTCGTAAGGCTCGAGCTCGCGTTCGACGCCGTCGAGCGTGCGCAGCTTTTCTCCAGGCTCGGCGCGTCTCACGACAATCCTGCCGCCCGCAAGCTTCGTGTAGTCGAATGCGTGCAGCGGGTTGCCGAGCGCAAGCATCACATAGTTCGTGATGTCGACGACGTTTGAAATCGGGCGCATGCCAGCGGCTAGCAGCCGAGCCTTCAGCCAGACCGGCGAAGGGCTGATCGTCGCGCCGCGGAAGAGCCTGCCCACGTAACGCGGGCATGCCTCGAAGTCCTCGATCGCGATGTCGAGCGTCTCGTTCGCGTCAGGCGGTGGATCCGTTCCGGGCGCCGCTGCGAGCTCGAGGTCGAAAAGCGCTGCGACCTCGCGAGCGATGCCATAGACGGCGAGCAGGTCAGGGCGGTTGTGCTCTGGCCCGAGGTCGAGCACGGTCTCCGTCAGAGGAAGGACATCGGCGAGCGGCGTGCCGGGCTCGATGCCGTTCTCGAGGACCATGATTCCCGTGTGGTCCGTTCCTAGCGCGACCTCGTCCTCGGCCAGGATCATGCCGTCGCTGACCTCACCTCGGACCTTGCGCCGTTCGAGCCGCAGGCCATTCGGCAGAACGGCGCCGGGCAGCGCGACGCCGACCGTCGCGCCGGCGCCGAAGTTCCACGCGCCGCAGACGATCTGGCGCGCGTC
>DASVEU010000134.1:0-3178 GCA_036380395.1 Gaiellaceae bacterium | reverse complement strand
GAGCTGAGCGCGACGCTGCTCGTTGGTGCGGTGACATCTGCCTTCAATGAAATCCGGAAGGCCACATGGGCGATGTTCTTCCCCGATCCTCCTGCAGTGTTCGCCCCGTTCGTGTTGACGGCCGCAGCCACGTTCTGCGTGAAGTCGGAGAGCTCCGACGTGATCGCCCCGCTGTTGACGGTCTCCCAGCGGTCGGTGTTGATGCCCGGTGCGCCGGCGGCGCCGTTCACCGAGAGGGCCGGCGTGAGGTTGGCTCCGTTCGAGACCCTGTTCCAGCCGAGGACCGAGATGACCTGAGCGCCGTTCGCAGCGGGCGTGATCGCGGGGTAATAGACGACGTTGTCGTTGGTCGCAGCGGTCACGAGCTGCGAGACCGCGGGAGCAACCGACTTGTCGATTCCGGTGTAGGCGGCGATGCCGCCGGTGGCGATCGCATTCGGGGCGAAGTTCCAGGTGTAGGAGCCGCCGGTGGTGTCGGCGGCCGTCGCGTTCTTGTACCAGACCTGCGCGCCGATGTTAGTCGACTGATTGCGCGTCGCGTCGAGCTGCGTCCACGTTCCCGGAACCGCTTGTGTCGTCGTGATGTTCGACCCACCCTTCCAGGTCAGGTGTGCGATCAGCAGGTCGCCGAGCTTGATGCTGGCGGGAAGGGCGAGCGCGATGCTCGCGGCCGCAGCCGTAGGCCCGGTCGTGCCAGCGCCGACGTTGTACGACGCCGGGTCGATGACATACGGCGTCGCGAGCTTGCTGTCGTCGAAGGCGAGCTCGAGCGACCACTTGCCCTCACTACGGCCGATGTCCCAGTGCAGACCGTGCGGCGAGATGTCGTGACCGCGAAGGTCGAGGATCTTCGGAGCTGCGATCACGAAGTTGTCCGTCAGACGATGGCCGGCGATGAAGCCGATGGAACCGTCGCCGCCGACTCGTGGAGTGAGACCGGCGGTGTCGAGCTGCCAGCTCCACGTCCTCGTTCCATGGTGCTTGTCGACGACGAGGTACTGCTCGGTCTTCTTCGGGGAGACGGCGACAACGGCACGGCCGAAGTCCGTCTTCGTCGAGATCCCGTGGGCGAACGAGGTGACGTGCTGCGGCTTCCCGCCGACGAGCGCCAGCCCGAGCGAGTGTGGGCCCCGCTTGACGTGGAACCCCTGAGGCGAAACCGAGACGTCGACGTCAGGCGCCGGCGTCCTGACGAGGGGCGCGGAGTCCAGCGGCGGACCCAGCTCCCTCGTCAGGAATGCCGATGCGTCGTGTGCCTTCTTGCCGCGGAGAGTGGCGAGCTCGGTGACGGCGACAAAGGCGGTGAACAGGAGCGCGGTGGAGACCACGAGGAGAAGACGAGTCCTGGTCTTGGACGCGACCGAGGACTCGGCTTTCGCCGAGCGCCGATGAGGCCGCAGGTCCGGGAAGCTCGCCATATTCTCCATCCACGCGCCATTGCTGACTCGTGGCTCCGTTTGGAGGAATCGGCGCTCGGGCCTGGCTTCCTGAAGCGTTTTGCGGTTCTAACGGGTATCGTTTCGGTGCAAATCCCCCCTCTGGGGTACGGAAATCTGCACATTTCTTCCTCGGCGCAGTAACCGCGCCACGTCCTCCGCGAAGTCAGGGATCTGGGCAGATCCGAGGTAGTGCCGACCCTAAGGCTCGAGTCGAGGGTTACTTCTCGGTGTAGAGGGCCGCCGCGACGGTGTCGGCGGCGGGCCCGCTCGCGAAGACGCTCGTCGTTCCCAGCACCCCGGAGGCGACCGTCGACGCGCTCGACCAGCAGTGGTCGAGGGGCGGGCAATCGCGCGGCGTCGCGCCGGGAAACGCGGCTTCGACGTAGCGCGGCACTGCATCGCGCCACTCCGCCGCATCGTCGATCGTGTCCCAGCGCAGAGCGAGCACAGCGGTCGTCTCTCCCGTTGGCGAGAGATAGAGCGCCATGCGGCCGCCGCCCCAGCCGTCGGCCGCGGCGACCGGGTTCGGGACCCCGAAGGTGCGCAGCAGACTCCGAACGTCGAGCTCTCCGAACGTCTCGGACGCGCTGAGCTTCCAGTCGCCGATCCGGGGTCGAAGCGCTACCGCCACTGCAGGCTCGCGTTCGAGCAACTTGTCGATGTGAAGTAGCTGCTCGGTCGTCTGCGGAAACGATCGCAGCGCGCTCGCAAGCGCGCGCGAGCCGCCGAGGTAGCGCAACTCTTTCGCCAGCGCTTTGCCGGCGCCGACACCGGACTCGAGTTGCAGGAAACGCTCGAGCGGCGCGCCGCGCACCGGCGTTGCAGTGACACCCGACGCCAGTGCAGCGGTCCCGTCCACGATGGCCTTCGCGGCGAGCGCACGGTCACGGTCGCGCACGCGCAGTTTGGCAATCCGCCGCAGGTTGAAGCTCTGATCGACGAGGGCCCGCACCAACTCGTTCACGACCCGTGCCCTCTGTGGCATCGGCGTGCGCCGTAGCAAGAGCCTGCGCGCTGCCGGGTCGTACCAGGCACGTGACGCCTGGCTCGCCGATGCGAGTTGTGCCTGCAGGCTGCGCGGCATCAGCCCGAGCCGCGCGTACAGAGCGGCGTCGACGCTGCGCAGCGAGCGCGGGTACTCCCGCTGCGCGGCACGCAAGACTGCGGAGTCGTACTGCGCACCGGCGAGGGTGCGTTCCGCCACGACCCGGCGGACCGGCAGCCCCGATAGGTGTGACGCGCTTCGCAACAGGTCGCGGTTCGTCGCAGCCGGCGGCGCACCCGCCGCCGTGAGTGCCACCAGGCTACAAATGACAACTGCAACGATCTTTTCCACGCGACGAATATCGGCAGCAGCGCCGGACGGCAGGAGCCGGAATCGCGCCCGTAGAATCGAAAGAAGGATGGCGACAACAGAGGATCCGCGCGCGCGGTCCGAAGAAAGCCCGACCGCCGAGTGGAAGCGTGAGCTCTACGACGCGACGCCCGAGCGTGAGGGCGAGCTCTTCTCGACGATCTCCGGCCTCGAGAACGAGCCGCTCTACGCGCCCGACGGTGTCGAGATCGATTACGACCGTGACCTCGGCTATCCGGGCGTTTATCCCTTCACGCGCGGTGTCTATCCGTCCATGTACCGCGGGAAGCTCTGGACGATGCGACAGTTCGCCGGCTTCGGCACTGCCGAGGAGACGAACGCCCGCTTCCGGTATCTCCTAGAGCACGGCCAGACCGGCCTGTCG
>DASVEU010000133.1:0-8861 GCA_036380395.1 Gaiellaceae bacterium | reverse complement strand
CATGTCCTCGTGCCCGGCGCAGAACGGGCACGACGCCAGCTCGCCGGCGCTCGGAGGGTCCAGTAGCGGCCGCGCTGCGCCTGGGCGGCTGGCCCTGCCGGGAGCGATCACTGCGACGCGTCCCGAATCCGGATCGCGGCGGAGGTCGCCGCTCAGGTCGGCTCGCCGGCCTTCTTTTCCAGGAAGGGCCGGATCAGATCGACCGGGAAGACGATCGTCGTCGCCTGAGAAGAGCCGAGCTCGAGGAGCGTCTGCAGATAGCGCAGCTGCAAGGCGACAGGCTGCTCGCCGATCACCGCCGCCGCGTCCTTCAGCCGTTCGGCTGCCTGGAACTCGCCCTCGGCGTTGATGATCTTGGCGCGCCGCTCGCGCTCGGCCTCGGCCTGTCGTGCCATCGCGCGTTGCATCGAGGCCGGAATCTCGACGTCCTTCACCTCGACGATGGACACCTTGATGCCCCACGGGGCGGTCGACTCGTCGATGATCCCCTGCAGGATCGCGTTGATCTTCTCGCGCTCCGAGAGCAGCTCGTCGAGCACGTGCTGTCCGAGCACCGACCGCAAGGTCGTCTGTGCGATCTGCGAGGTCGCGACCATGAAGTTCTCGATCTGCACGATCGCGTCTTTCGGAGCGACGATGCGGAAGTACGCGACGGCGTTCACACGAACGGGAACGTTGTCCTTGGTGATGACTTCCTGTGGCGGGACCGTCAGGGTGATCGTGCGCAGGTCGACCTTGACCATCCGGTCGACCACCGGGATGAGCAGGAAGAGACCTGGGCCCTTCGGCTCCGGGAGCAGGCGCCCGAGGCGGAAGATGATGCCGCGCTCGTACTCGCGGGCCACCTTGATCGCAGAGAAGAGGAAAAGGACGATCAGGAAGACCAGTACGCCGACGATCACCAGTGCTGCGTTCATGACCTGATCCTACGGGGTTTAGGTGCTCTCTGGCCGGACCGTGAGAGTCAGGCCGTCGAGCGACTCGACGCGGACGCGTTCACCCGGGCGAAGTACCTCCCCACCCGCAGTCCGTGCCTGCCACAGCTCGCCGTTCACGAAGACGAGGCCGTTGTCGCGCACTTCTCCCACGGAGCCGGCGATCAACTGCGCGCCAACCTCCACGGGTCTGTGTCGGGCCTCCACGGCCTTGCTGATCGCGAAGGCCCACACCGCCCCCAGCGCGACAGCGATGCTGATCACCAGCGGCTTCGAGGTATGAAAGCCGGACGCATTCGAAAAGAGCATGATCGACCCGACCGCGAGGCTGATCAGCCCGGCCACGGTGAGCGCGCCGTGCGACGTGACGAGAACGTCGGTGACGAGTAGCGCGACGCCGAGGAGCATCAACACCAGGCCACCCCAGTTGATGGGCAGGACCGAGAAGCCGAAGAGCGCGGTGACGAGTGCGACCGCGCCGAGCGCTCCGGGCAGGACGACACCGGGATGAAAGATCTCGAAGCCGATCCCGGCCAGGCCGGCGAGGAAGAGCAGGGGAAGGATGTTCGGATCGATCAGCGTGTTGAGGATCCGTGTGAAGAAGCCGAGGTGCACGTTGTGAATCTGCGCGCCGGCGAGGCGAAGCGTGTAGCCGCGCGGCTTTGTCTTGACGCCTTCCGCCTGGTCGAGCAGGGAAGGCAGGGTCGGTGCGACGGCGTCGATGACGTTCATCCGTAACGCCTCGGGAGCGGTTGCGTTCGTGGCCACGCGCACGGCACGGTCGGCCCAGTCGACATTGCGCCCATGACTCTGCGCGAGCGCGCGGAGAGTGGCGGCCTCGTGGTTGATGAGCTTGCGGCGGAGATCCGAGCCGATGTTGCTTCCGCCTGAGTCGATCGGAGTCGACGACCCGATGTTCGTCTGTGGCGCCATGCCCAGGAAGTCGGCCGCCTCCGCGATCCAGACGCCCGCGGAGCCGGCCGTGGAGCCGTTCGGACCGACCCACACGAGCACAGGCAGCTTTGCATTCAGCTCGCAGAGCACGATCTTGTCTTTCGACTGCAACAGCCCGCCGGGCGTGTTCAGGACGATCACGGCTGCGGAGTAGCCGTCCTTCGCTGCCCGGCTGAGGTTGTCGCAGAGGTAGTTCTGCGTGACAGGGTTCACGTCGGCGTCGAAGTGGATTGCCAGAACGCGTGGCGTGGCTGCCGAAGCCGAGGAAGCAAAGGCGAGGAACGCCCCGACGAGCAAAAATCCCCGCAAACAGGCCCTCTTCAACTCGTAAGGATTCTATCAGGGAAGGGCGTGCCCACTTGAGGCCGAAGCCGTGTACAGGCACCCTGGGCAGAGGGCCGCCGTCGCAATGAAACCCCTTCTCGTCGCCACCCTTCTGTTCTTTGCCTCCCCTGCAGCCGCTTTCGGGGGCGCGTCGCTGACCATGCGCGAAGTACCGCTGCACGGCGAGCGCACCCTCGCAGCGTCGACTACGCACTTCGACATGGTCGGGCTGCACTGGCGTGGCTCCGGCACGGTGCAGTTCCGTACGCGTTCAGTCGACGGCCGGTGGAGCGGCTGGCAGCGCGCGGACCCGGAGGGCGAGGACCTTCCCAACGTCGGTACGGCAGAGGCACGCGCCGCGCTCGGCTGGCGTGTCGGTAATCCCTACTGGGCCGGCGCTTCCGATCGAATTCAGTATCGGTTACGTGGACACATCGAGCGACTTCGTGCCTATTTCGTCCGCAGCCCCGATGTACGGATCCCGCTGCGCCGGGTCTCGATGGCCGGCTCGCCGCCCCTCATCGACCGCGAGGCGTGGGGTGCGAACGAGGCGATCCGCCGCGTCCCGCCGAGTTACGCGACGGCACTTCAGTTTGCGCTCGTCCACCACACCGCGGGCACAAACTCCTACACCGCTTCGCAGTCCGCCGCGATTGTGCGCGGCATCGAGGTCTACCACGTGAAGGGCAATGGGTGGAACGACATCGGCTACAACTTCCTCGTCGACAAGTACGGTCAGGTTTTCGAGGGTCGTTACGGTGGTGTCGACAAGCCGGTCATCGGTGCGCATGCCGAGGGGTTCAACACCGGCTCGGTCGGAGTTGCCGTGCTCGGGACGTACGGTTCGAGCGCTCCTCCGGCAGTTGCGCGCACCGCGCTCGCCAAGCTGCTGGCCTGGCGTCTCGACATCGCGCACGTCGATCCCAAGTCGACCCTGACCTGGGTCTCGGGTGGAAACGCGCGCTTCGCGTCAGGTGTCCCGGTCTTCATCCGCGCTGTGTCCGGACATCGCGACACGGGGTTCACGACCTGTCCAGGCGCTGCGCTCTACTCCCAGCTCGACGCCATCGCGCGGCAGGCGGCGAGTGACGGTCTGCCGAAGCTGTACGCACCGTCGGCCCGGGGCACGCTCGGCGGTCAGGTGCGCTTCCGGGCGCGGCTCAGCGAGGCGCTTCCCTGGACCGTGACCGTCGCGGATGCGACGGGCGCGGTCGTTGCGAACGGCACCGGAACGAGTCAGGATGTCGACTGGACCTGGGACGCTTCAACTGCAGTCCCCGGGTCGTACAGCTGGACGATTGCGGCCGGGGACAACGTGCTCCCCGCCAGCGGGACGATCGGCGCGAAGCCGGTCGTGCTCGCGATCACGACGCCGACCGCGCTGCCCCGCACGATCACGCCGAACGGCGACGGGCAAACCGATTTCAGCCAGATCTCCTACACCCTTACCGCCCCGGCGACCGTGACCGCCACCTTGCGCGGGCCTGACGGCCAAGATCTCTCGGTCCTCTTTTCGCAAGCGCGGCGACCGGGAAAGCAGTCGTTCCGTTTCACCGCCGCGGGCGTGGCCGACGGTCGCTACGAGATCGTGTTGAGCGCAAGCGACGGCCGTTCGATCGTGACCTCCGTGCTGCCGATCCTGGTCGATCGAACCGTTCGGGGGTTCGCAGCCTCGCCGCTGGCTGTCTCCCCGAACGGCGACGGCGTTGCGGACGAGCTGACGTTCGACTTCGAGCTCGCGCAGCCTGCGTCCGTGAAGCTCGAGATCGCGCAGGCGAGGAAGAGGCTGACCTCGGTCTACTCCGCGGAACTCGCGCCCGGCGTTCAGACCGTCTCGTGGAATCCAACCGGACTGAAAGACGGCAAGTACGCAGGCGTGCTCACGGCCGCGAACGACGTCGGCACCGTCACGCACACCGTGTTGTTCCGGATCGACACGGTTGCCCCCAACCTCCGCGTCCTCTCATTCCGTAGCCTCCGCTTCCGTGTGAGCGAGCCGGCGACCATTAGGTTGACGCTCAACGGCAAGCTCGTGAGTCGCACCGTACGCGGCGGCGTGTTCTCCTTCCACGCGGCACGCGTGCGCAGTGTGCGCATCGTCGCGCAGGATGTCGCCGGGAACGTCAGCCGGACGCTGAAGTACCCCTAGCCAACCACGCGTCGTACGCGCGCTCGAGCTGAAGCAGAATCGCAGCGAGAAGTTGGACGCGGTTCACCGGTTCGCCCAGTTCGAGGCGTAGTGACGTCGGCTCGGTCTGCGCGTCCGCAGGGAGTTGCTCCCGTGTCTGGTTGGCATTGAGGCCGATGCCGAGCACGACGCGGCCCTCGCTCGACTCGGCCAGGATGCCGGCGACCTTGCGACCGCCGATCAGGACGTCGTTCGGGAACTTGATCGTCGGCTCGATCCCGGTCACCTCTGCGATCGCCTCCGCCACCGCGCCGCCGGCGACGAGCGACAGCTCCGGGAGCCTCGCCGCCTGCACGGCGGGGAGCAGGAGGACGGAGACGAGCACGCTCGTGCCCTCGGGGGCCTCCCAGCTGCGCCCGAGCCGGCCCCGCCCCTCGGTTTGTTCCTCCGCCACCGCGACGGCTCCCTCGCCGTCGTCGTTCGCCAGCATCCGCTGGGTCGAAGGCACGACCTCGGCATAGCGGTAGACATGACCGAAGCGGCCACGGAGGAGGGGTTTCACGCCGTCCGGGGCGAGCGAATCCGCCACGCTCCTACACTAGAGCGCAGAGGTGCAACTGCCACGCAGCCGCCGGCGTCAAATCTCGCAGTCCTCCCGTCCGGAAGGGCTTCTTGTCTATGCGCGGCTGAGCGATCCAATCCTGGTGAAAAGAGCGAAAGACGGTGACGCGAAGGCCCTCGAGGCGCTCTGCGAGAGGCACGTGCCCCGCGTGGAGAAGCTCGCGGGCCACCTCCTTCGCGATCCCGAGGACGCGCGTGACGCGGCGCAGGAAGCGCTCGCAAAGCTGTGCGTCAAGATCAGGCAGTTTCGGGGCGAGTCGCAGTTCGCAACCTGGTTGCACCGGTTGACGATCAACGCGTGCCGAGACGTGGCGAACCGGCAGCGGGCTCGAGCCTGCGAGCCGCTGCTCGAGGACCCGCGGGCCGCGACCGACGCGGATCCGGCCTGGGAAGCCGATCGCGCCGAGCTGCGCGGCGAGCTGAACCGCTGCCTTGCGGAGATCGCGCCGGAGCAGGCCCGTGTCGTCGTTCTGAAGGACGCGCTCGGATTTTCGTTCGAGGAGATCTCGGCCGTCGCCGACATGCCGGTTGGAACGGCGAAGTGCTATGCGCACCGCGGCCGCAGCCGGTTGCGCGACAAGCTTTCGGACGTGGCGTGACCGTCGCTCGCCGGCCAGAGGGTGGTCCGTGACCGTCTCCACGCCGTTCGGCCGCGAAGCGATCGAGCAGATCCTGCCGCACCGCGAGCCCTTCCTTCTCATCGACGAGGTGCTCGAGCTTCGGCCAGGCGAGGGAGCGGTCGCGCGAAAAACGGTGCGTCAAGACGAGTGGTATCTCAGCGGTCATTTTCCGGACCGGCCGGTGATGCCCGGCGTGCTGATCGTCGAAGCGCTCGCGCAAACGGGTGCGGTCGCCGTTCTCAGCGAAGAGGAGAACCGAGGCAGG
This sequence comes from Gaiellaceae bacterium, assembly GCA_036380395.1. Classification (GTDB taxonomy): domain Bacteria; phylum Actinomycetota; class Thermoleophilia; order Gaiellales; family Gaiellaceae; genus 3-1-20CM-4-69-9. The sequence goes on along the minus strand of DASVEU010000133.1, from coordinate 3,014 downwards.
CTGGCGCTCTTCGCAGGGATCGACGACTGCCGCTTCAAGCGAATCGTCGAACCGGGTGACGTGCTCGAGCTGCGCTGTGATCTAGAGCGTGTCCGCGGTCCGATTGGGCGCGGTAAGGCGGAGGCGCGGGTGGACGGCGAGCTTGCGTGCAGGGCGACTCTCACGTTCGCGGTGGAAAGGTGATTGGTAAAGCACAAGGCCCGCCGATCTCGATCACGGGGCTCGGCGCTTACGTGCCCGACCGGGTGCTGACGAACGCTGAGCTCTCGACGCTCGTCGACACCTCGGACGAGTGGATCATGGAGCGGACCGGTATTCGCGAGCGGCGGATCGCCGCGCCGGAGCAGGCGCTCACCGATCTCGCGCTTCCGGCCGCCCAGGCCGCTCTGGCGCAGGCCGGGGTCGAGGGAAAGGACATCGACCTCCTGCTCTGCGCCACCGTTACTCCCGACATGATGTTCCCGACTTCGAGTGCGCTCCTCGCGGACACACTCGGCGCGCGTGACGCTGCGGCGTACGACCTGCTCGCGGGCTGCACGGGCTTCATGTATGCGCTTGCGCAGGCCTACGGGATGCTCGCCGCGGGGCTGGCCGAGCGCGCGCTCGTCGTCGGCGGCGACGTCCTCTCGAAGATCCTCGATTGGACCGACAGGTCGACGCTCGTGCTCTTCGGCGACGGCGCCGGCGCTGTGGTGCTCGAGAAGGTCGAGAAGCCGGGCTTCCTCGGCTTCGAGCTGGGGGCGGACGGCGGCGGTGGGATCCACCTCTCTCTGCCCGGCAGCGGCTCACGCAGCATGGATGAAGCGACCGGAAACGGGTATGTCCACATGAATGGCCGCGAAGTCTTCAAGTTTGCAACGCGGGTGCTCGTCTCGTCCGCCGAAGCGGTCCTGGAACGGTGCGAAGTGTCGGTCGAGGACGTCGACGTTTACATTCCGCACCAGGCAAACGTGCGGATCCTGGATCACGCAGTCCAGAAGCTCGGTATCCCCCGGGAGCGCATGATCGTTAACGTTGACCGCTACGGCAATACGTCTTCCGGCTCGATCCCGCTGGCACTGGCGGAGGCGCAGGCGGATGGTCGGCTGAAGGAAGGAGACCTCGTGTTGATGACCGGCATGGGAGCAGGGCTCACCTGGGGCTCGGCGCTGATGGAGTGGACTCGATGAAGGAGGGTCTAGTCGCATTCTGCTTTCCCGGACAGGGATCGATCGAGGTCGGGATGGGCCGCGAGATCGCGGCGGCGGTTCCCGAAGCGCTCGACGTCTTCGAGCGGAGCAGCGCCGCCTCCGGGCTCGACCTGAAGCATCTCTGCTTCGAGGGGCCGGAAGAGAAGCTCGTCCAGACGGAGATCCAGCAGCCGGCTCTCGTTGCGACGAGCCTCGCCGTGTGCGCGGCCGTGCGGGCGCGCGGCATCAAGCCGGACTTCGTCGTGGGCCATTCCGTCGGTGAATTCGCCGCGCTGGCGGCGGCCGGCGCGCTCAAGGTCGAAGAGGCCGTTGCGCTCGTGCGCGAACGCGGGCTAGCGATGGCAGAGACCGCTCGCAAGAACCCCGGTTCAATGGCGGCGATCCTTGGTCTCGACGACGAGGTCGTGGAACGCATCTGCCGGCGCATCCTCAACGTGTGGCCTGCGAACTACAACTGCCCCGGACAGATCGTCGTCTCCGGTGAGAATCCGGCCGTCGACGAGGCCTGCGCGGCTGCCGAAGAGGCGGGCGCACGCCGTGCCGTCAAGCTGCGCGTCTCGGGCGCGTTCCACAGCCCACTGGTCGCCCGCGCGGCAGATCGTCTTCGCCCGGCCCTCGAAATGGCGAAGTTCGTCGAACCGACCTCGCCCTTCATGTCCACAGTCACCGCACGCATCGAGTCGGCGAAGAGGATGGCCCCGCTGCTCGTGGAGCAACTCACGGCTCCCGTGCGCTTCACACACGCCGGGCAGGCCCTGATCAAGGAGGGCGTGCAGACCTTCGTCGAGGTCGGGCCCGGCAACGTGCTCTCGGGGCTCATCAAGCGCATCGACCGCAGCGTGAAGACGATCTCGGTCTCGACCCCGGAAGAGGTCGACAGGCTCGAGGAGACACTCCTCTCTGCCTGAGACGTTTGCGTCGCTGAAGGGCAAGACCGCCCTCGTCACGGGCGGTTCGCGGGGTATCGGGCGGGCGATCGCGCTCGAGCTCGCACGTGCCGGTGCGGACGTCACGGTCAGCTACCGCTCGGGCAAGGACGAGGCGGAAGAGGTGGCGCGGGAGGCGGGAGGACGCGCGGTCGAGGCGGACGTCGCCGACCCCGAACAGGCTCACGCCCTGATCGGCGCCGTCGACGATTTGGACCTGCTCGTCAACAACGCGGGTGTGACCCGCGACGGGCTGATCGCACGGATGTCGGACGAGGACTGGCGCGTCGTCATCGAGACGAACCTCAGTGGGGTCTTCCACACCTGCCGTGCGGCGGCGCGCGGGATGATGAAGCGGCGCTCCGGGTCGATCGTGAACATCTCCAGCATCGTCGGCTTGCACGGGAACCCCGGCCAGACAAACTACTCGGCCTCAAAGGCCGGGATCATCGGCTTCACGAAGGCGCTCGCGCGCGAGCTCGGGAGCCGCAACGTGCGGGCGAACGTGGTCGTGCCGGGCTACGTGAAGACGCGGCTCACGGACGTCCTGCCCGAGGAGGCGACCGGCGCGATGCTCGAGAACACGCCTCTCGGCCGCCTCGGCGACCCGGAGGACGTCGCCGGAGCGGTACGGTTTCTCTGCTCCGACGACGCGTCGTTCATCACGGGCGCTGTGCTCCTGGTGGACGGCGGTCTCGGAATGTGACGATGAGCGAAGCAGCCTTGAACGGACGCCGTCGCGTCGTGGTCACCGGGGTCGGGATGGTGTCTCCGCTGGGGAACGACCCTGAGACGACGTGGCAGAACCTCGTCTCCGGCGAGTCCGGAGCCGGCCCGATCACGCATTTCGACACGAGCGACTACTCGATCCGGTTCGCCTGCGAGCTGAAGGAGTTCG
>DASVEU010000132.1:0-2697 GCA_036380395.1 Gaiellaceae bacterium | reverse complement strand
CACCTGCGCCGACGTCGACAGGGCCGTCCTCGGTTACTTCGAGGCCAACGATCTGCTCCCGCTCTGGAGGCAGCACACCGGCCACGCGATCGGGCTGCGCAACCACGAGGCGCCGTTCCTCGACGTGGGCGACCACACGCTGATCGAGCCGGGCATGGTGTTCACGGTCGAGCCGGGCCTCTACTCGGACACCGTCGGCGGCTTCCGCCACTCCGACACCGTCGTCGTCACTCCGGACGGAATCGATGTGCTCACCGACTACCCGAAGGACATCGAGAGCCTGACCATCCCGGTCTGAACGAGCACGCCCGGAGCTGAGCGGCGATGAAGGCCGTCAGCCCCGGGCGGGCGGTGAGCCGCGGCGGCTAGACACGGGCTCGCAGGTGCAGGTGGGCGAGGCCGACGCGACGCTTGCGCGGCGCCTGCTCGTGGGCTGCGGGGGCAGGTGCAGCCGTCGCAGCCCGGCGGGCGGCACGGGTGAGACGCTCCGTGTGCTCACGGTGCAGCAGACGGGCGACTTCGGGTTCGTGAGCGAGCATGTTTCCTCCTTTCGGATGGCTTCGATGTGGCATTGGCTTCGTTATCGAGCAGGAAAATCACGGTGCGCGTTCTCCTTCCTTCACGGATCGGTGAATGGGCGCCTGAGCGCGTGTTCTGCCGTCGCAACTACCGCAAGGCATTCGCATGATCAAGCGCTTCAGGCAGGCTGAGCGATGAGCTACGGCTATCGAGGGAGCCGACGTCCGGCCCCGATCACGGCGCTGTCTAGGCCGTGAGCGGAGGCCAGACGCAGAAGATGTTTCGGGACAATCTGACCTCCTTTCGATCGGGTAGGCCGTTAATTCGGCCGGTAGAAGTCAACCATGATGCCGACTCGCTCCCGCGTTGTCAAGACATCGCTTCGAGAGGCGAGCGGGAGGCGGTCGTCGCCTCCCGCTCTCTCGATCCCAACTACGCGGGTGGCGCCGTGGGCTCCGCGATCGCGCTTCGGCGCGAGAGGAAGAACGTCGTTCCGAGCACCCAGATCGGGAGGCCGAAGATCAGCGCAGCCCAGCCGATCGGGCCGATCACGAGGACGACTGCGAGGAAGAAGCTGAACCAGGCCCAGGCCTTCGGAAAGATCCCGGTGCGGAGCGCGACCATGCCCGCCCCGAGCATCAGCAGGATCGCGCTCAGCTCTGCGCCGACGAAGAAGGCGTCACCGAGCACCTGCATCGACCCAGCCGCTGCGGCGCTCAGGTCGTCCTCCTGGATCGCCGCGGCGACATCCGGGCCGGCGCTCAGCATCGCCAACACTCCCGTCGCGGCAGCTCCGATCAGCGCCACGTTCGAGAGCAGCCGCGAGCCGCCCTCCGCCGCAGCGAGGCGTCCCCACAGAACGACCGCGAACACGAGGAACGCGAGGCAGCCGACCATGAAGATCCAGCTTCCGATCAGGATGCTACTGTCGTTCTCCCGGTAGTAGGCGAGGTAGTCCGCGTCGGTCGCGTTCTCGCCCGGAATGCCCCCGGACTCGACCACGAAGATCCCGACGATCCAGAGAACGACCGCAACCACGCCTGTGTAGAGCGCCCAGCGCTCCGGCTCTTGCCGCATGACCCCTCCTTGCTCGAGTTGCGGCGCATCCTCGCGCGCGTGCCGGACGGGATCAAGTGGGACGGAAGCGCTAGTTCTTGGGCGCTCTTCCGCGATCGAGCGGGACGAGCCGGCGCGGTTTCGGCTTCGGCTTCGCGACCTTCGCTCGAACTGGCTGCTCGCGGAGCGGCTTCGCGGTGGGCTGCGGACGCAACTTCGCGATTCCGCTCTTGCCGGGTTCCGCCTCGCCTTCGAGGGGTCGCTTCACCTTGCCGAGTGCCTTCTTCAGTCCCGGAGCGGACTCGTCGCGGCCGTTGTTCCCGGGCAGCTTCGCGGTCTCCGAGCGCGAGCTCGCGGGACGACCGGTAGGCAGAGGAGTGCGCGCGCGCTTCGTCGCCGTGTCCGCCTTCGCCGCGGCTTTCGCGACCTTCGCCTGGGCGTGATCCGCCTTCTTCGCGGCGACCTTCCCCGGAAGCTGCTTGACCCGAGCTACCTTCGCCGCGACGGCTTTCGCATGCGAAGTGTTGGCGGGAGCGACCTTCGCAACAACGGCCTTCGCCGGGGTCGCCGGCTCCCTGGTCTGTTGGACGCCCTCGTAGCCCGCGCCGCCGGCGACCGTCACCGCGACGACCGCGACGGCGATCTTCGCCGCGACGCCACCCCCGACCGCGCCACCGCCGACCGCCGCGCCGCCGCCGATCGCGGAGAGCCCCACCGCCGCGGACGCGCTCGGCGCGCCCTTGAAGAGCGTCAGCGAGAGCGGCAACGGCAGGATCGCGAGCCCCTTGAACGCGCGACGGCGCTTCAGCCCCACAGCGGCGACGCGCGCACAGCTCGGGCACTCGTCCAGATGCGCAACGAGCCGCTTGCGCTCCTTCCGGCCCAGCCGGCCGTCGGTCTGCTGCGACAGCGCGAGCTCGGCGCGGTCGCACGTGACGAGATTCTCGAGCTCCTCGGCGAGCGAGCGGCGGGCGCGGAAGAGCAGCGTCTCGAGCGCGCTCTGGGAGACGCCGAGGATCGGCGCGATCTCCTTGTACGAGCGGCCCTCCAGCTCCCGGAGGACGAGCGCCTCGCGCTGCGACTCGGGTATCCGCTGGAGCGCGCGGACGAGATCATCGATCG
>DASVEU010000131.1:0-2994 GCA_036380395.1 Gaiellaceae bacterium | reverse complement strand
GTCCACAACGCCCGCCTCACCGGAGCGCCGATCCCCACGCCGCTCACCGCGTAACACTCCGACTCACGGGGAACCTGAACGCGTACTGATGCCATCCGGAACGCCGGGTCTATCGCGATCCTCAACACCTATATTCCCGAGCTGAGCGTCTACGAGCGCGCACTGCGGCAGGCGCTGATGAATGGGGCTCGCGTCGATATCTTGCTGCTGCATTACGACTCGAGCGCCGCGGCCTTGAGAAGCGCGTCCATGGTGGAAGGACTAGACGCGCTCTACGAGGAGAATCGCATCAGGCTCGGAGTCCGTCACAACCTCGCGATCCTCGCGACGCTCGCCCATGCGCTCGATGACGACGCGCGCCAGCGTCTCCGCGTCGCGCTATACGACTCGCTGCCGTCACTTGCGATCTACCGAACTGACGACCGCGCGCTGGTCAGCGTGTTCTTGCATGGACAGCTCGCCGTCGACGCACCGCAGTTCGAGATCAGCGGCCGTGACACGCTGCTGGGCGACAAGATCTTCGGCGAGTTCGGCACGCTGTGGAGCATTGCGCAGGAGATCAAGGATCTCCGCAATTGGGACGACAACGATGGGGGCGACGCAGCATGACGACAGCTGCGCTAGCCCCTATTCTCGAGGCTGACCGCATGGAGAAGCGGCTGCTGTCGCGCCTGATCGATCATCGGGTCCTGCAACACCCCGATGCCCTATCGGACGAGCGGCTCATGGATGTGCTTCTGCAGCGACGGTTCATCTCGATGATCTTTACGCCCGTGTATGACATGGGGATCGACGCGCTCTCGACGCAAGCCGCCCTCGACGTCGCCCGTGAGATCGTGCGGGAAGAGTACCCTGCCGGTAAGCCGTCGCACCGCGAGGATCTCATCAGAGACTTGGTCGCCCTTGGCGCCACCAAGCATCAGATACTCGCGTGCAGACCAACTCCGTCAACCACGTCAATGCTTGTCGAGACGCTTGAGCTCATGGGCGAGGCTGCGGCCGGCGGCGACGAGGTGCGCGTTCTCGGCATGCTCCGGTTCTGGGGTGAGGTGGTCGTGGCAGTCGAGTACGGGCAGTTCTGGAAAGCACTCGCACCTCACTTCTCGACTGAGGAACGGCCGTCGCGCTTCTACCAGACGCATCACAGGCACGACGGATGCGAGCCTCTCGCGACCGCATCAGCGAAGACTCACTCCGGCAGGCTAGGCGTGTGCCTGCGAGAGCTGTTGATTACCCCGAACACTGCCGACGCGGTCTCGCAGCTCGAAGCACGGATCGTCGAATCGCGCCTACGCTTCTACGACCAGTTCCTCGATAGCTGATTACCCGAGACTAGGCGGGGGCTCACGTCCTGGGCACGCGTCAACCCGCCCGGTTCCAAGCCCGACCTGTACACAGGTGCGCGCCCATACGCCACACCTCACGTACCTACGCTCCACGATCGGTCGGCCGGGATGTCGAACAGTAGCCGTTTAGGTGGTTGGCCGGTCGGGTCGGGGTGAGAAGCGCGGGGATCGGCTGGCGGTGGAGGTCGGCGGTGATCGCGGCGGTCAGGTATTCGTGGACGCGCCGGTGTTGTAGGCGGCAGGTTTCGCGGAGGGTGAGGAGCCGTTCGACGAGGCGGTCGTCGTGGTCGGTCTGGGTGCCATAGCTGGTCTTTCTCCGCAGGACGGCGTGTCTGAGCGCGCGTTCGGATGCGTTGTTGGTGGCCGGGACGCCGGGCAGCGTCGTGAACGTCCACAGCGCGGTTTCGTGGTCGAGCAGGCCGGCGCAGAAGCGCTTGGCCTTGGGGTCGCGGCTGCGGCTGCCGTGGGTCAGCAGGTCGTGGATGCGCTCGCGCGGGGCGGTCAGGTCGGCCGTGAGCGCGGTCAGGTCGCCGCGGTCGCGGTCGGGCTGGTTGAGCGTGGCGAAGACGCTGCGCAGTTCGCGGGTGAGCTTGCGGCCCAGGCGCCCGGGCGCGCCGCCGCGCTCGCCCAGCGCGATGAAGTCCCTGAGGACGTGTGCGAGGCACAGCTGGCGCTTGGCGTCGTCGATGAACAGCTAGACGGCGTAGCGATCGGACACGATCACGCCGTCGGGGTACTCGCCGAGCAGGGCCTTTGCGCTGTCGCGGTCGCGGCGCTCGGCGATCTGAAACAGCGCGGCCTGCTCGGCGGTCGCGACCGACAGCCAGCATGTCTGTCGCGCGCGCTGCCAGCTGGTCTTGTCAGCGCCCCGAACGGGGCTTGAGTCGACGGCGCCGAGAATCTCAAGATAGGTGTCCTCCAGTGCGTCGCCGGCCTGCTTGACGAGCGCCTCGACCGACGCCGCGCTGAGCTTTAGTTTAGTCCGCACGGGTCTGCCAGCAGCCTGGCCGTCTCACGCCGCGAGACGCGGGCGGCGGTCAGCGTCGCCGCGGCAGCGGCGACCGCCGGCCCCAACGCGCCGGCCGCGACGCCGGCGGGCAGCTCGGCCAGGGTGCACTTGCCGCAGCGGCAGCGCACCCGCATCCGGCGGTGCTCGGTGACCTCGACGCGCATGATGATCTCGCTGACCTGATGAGCGACCGGATCGCCCGCGCCGACGCGGTCGCCGTCGGCGATCTGCTCGCCGCAGCCCGCGCACGCCTGCGGCCAGTGCTCGACGACATCGTCGGGGTCGGCGACCATCGGACGGTGCTTGCCCGGATGACCCTGCTGGCCACCGTGCTTGCGCTGCGTCTGTTTGCGCGGGCGTTCCCTGCGCGCCTGCGGCGAGTCCTTGGATGGCGGCAGCGAGCTGTTGCGTGAGCTGCGGCCGGCGAGACGCTCAAGCTCGGCCACGCGCGCCGCGAGCGTCTGGTTCTGCGCGACCAGCTCGTCGATCCGTGCCGCCTGCGCCGCGATCACCGCAGCGACCGCGTCACGCCCTCCGCGATAGACAAGATCGACGTCCTCATCCCGCATAACCGCAAGATTCCCTGCAAAACAAAGGAATCCTTCAAACCGCGGCGACGACCCCCTGAACGGTTACGTC
>DASVEU010000130.1:0-6423 GCA_036380395.1 Gaiellaceae bacterium | reverse complement strand
CCCGCGCCGAAGCGCTCAACAACAAGGCCAAGCTGATCACCCGCCGCGCCTACGGCTTTCACTCCGCCAACGCCGCGCTCGCCCTGATCCACCTGACCTGCGGCCCGACCACACTCACTCTCCCGCACGAACAGACCACATCACTCACCTACGATCACCCCCGGAGAGCCAGCAATCCTCGGATGGCCCGTTCACCAGTACGCCTGCGACAGCGGTGCCGTGACCGTGATCGTCAGTTCCGTCTGAAAGCTCGTGAAGTAGCGTGATCGCTTCGTAGACGGACTTGACCAGCAGTGGATGGCTCGCGTTGATGCCCGAGTCCACAACGGCTACCAAGGGCGCGTCCTCGCTCGGTGCGTCAGCCTCCGGGATCTCATCGAGACTCGCCTCCAGCGCCGACATGAGTACCGGCGGCGCCTGTGGAACCAGGTCGATCGTGGCGATTTCATCGATTCCCGCGATCTCACCGATGATCTTTGGCCGCGCTCGCACTCTCAGAAGAACGATCCCTCGGGGATGATCCACATAGCGATCGACGGTTAGCCCGTCGGCCTCTGCGATCGCTCGTTCGACATCGACGCGCCATTTGTCCGCCAACGCGACGTCGTCCCCTGGGCGCCAGAGTTCCACGTCGATGCGAGTATATTCTCGGTAGTCGAAGCGAGGTACTCGACGAGACGAAGGGAGAGGCGGTCATTGGGGCCGTAGCGCCTGATGCTCTCGACTGCATCAAACAGATCGGCTGCAAAAAGGTGGCCGCTCTTGGTCTCCTTCGCCGCGCGGTGCTTTGCAAGCCGCTGGAGGAACGCGGCGAGCTGCGGGTCTGAGGAGAACGCCACCGCCGCGCCCGCCGTGGCAGCGTCCAACTCGAGGAGGTCCGCGTCACGCCAGGTCTCGGACGCCACGTGTCGATTCAGTGCCAGTACCAAGATCAGCTTCGGATCGATTCCCCTCGTAGCTGGGCGCTTGAGTTGTTCGGCGCGAACATTTTCAGCCTGCGCCCTGAGGACGTCGGCGTGGGCCTGATGATCTTTGTGCTTTCGCTTCCCTCCGCCGCCACCGCGTGGAACAACCCGCGGCCCGCGGCGAAGTTCAATCAGCGCGAGATTTTCAAGCCTCGGCGGCTCGGGAATTACACCCGGGAGCTGTGGATGGTCGCTCGTCTTGTCTCCTGTCGGCGAAGGGCCGCATCAATGTCGGCCGCGGTCACAGCATCGCCGTCTCGCAGGACGGACAGCTTCATCGCCGTTCGGATGGTTGACTCGGCGTCGGAATGCGACATTCCCTTGAGTCGTCGGGCGACGTCGGTCCCCGAGATCGATAGCCGGATCCGTCGGAACAGTCGCCGCACTAGCTTCTCTAATTCCCTCTGATTCGGCAGGGCGAACCCGACGACCTCGTCGAATCGGCGCCAGACCGCCTCATCGAGCATCGCCGGATGGTTTGTCGCCGCGATGACCAGGCCTGGACCGGCGAACTCATCAAGTAGCTGCAAGAACACAGTGACGACCCGTTTCAATTCGCCGTGTTCGGCCTCGTCAGCACGTTCCTTCCCAAGCGCATCGAACTCGTCAAAGAGGAGGACCCAGTGCTCCCGCCGGCAGAAGTCGAACACCGCCGACACGTTGCGCGCCGTCTCGCCCAGCAGCGACGAGACCACCGCGGGCAGCTGCACGCGAGCAAACGGCAGGCCAATCTCGCCCGCGACTGCCTCGGCGGTCGTCGTCTTGCCGGTCCCCGGTGGTCCAACGAACAACAGCTTCCGGCTCGGCGACAATCCATGCGCCCTCAACACATCCGCGCGGGTCTGCTCCTCCACGATCTGATCGAGCGTCGCGCGGACGTCGGGACGCAGGGTCTGCGCGTCCAATTGCCGCTGGGGAGAGAAGGCCTCGATCAACGGTGCGTCACCACGCGAGGTCGGGAGGGGCCGCAGACTCGAGATCTGGCGCGGCCGTTCAGCGCCGGCTGGTGCGATGTCAAGGATGCGCTGAAGCTCGTCGGCCAATAGACCGTGGCGCTTCTCGCGCTCGTTGGTGATGACCTCGGACGCGGCCTCGCGGAAGCCAGCGTCGTCACCCTGCTGGTAGCTCGCGAACATCTGCTTGAGGAGGTCGCTTCGGGCCACGGGCGAAGCCTACGTGTCTGCGGAGACAACGGGGCGGACGACCGGTAGACGGCGGAAGCTGTCGCTTCCTTGTCGCTTGGAACGTTTGCTCGTCTGCCGGAGCCGCGGGCTCTGGATCGCGCCGGACCGCACTCCACAGCGCCGGGACGCGTATGAAGATACGCGACTTCCGTGACGCGCTCCGCATCCACGGGTGACGGGAGGCGCAGGACGTCCGGACCGGGGCATGGGCGGGACCGCGTGAGGCGGCGCGGGTGTTGCCCGAACAGGAGTCGGTTCGGTGGGTCGATGTCGCGTCTCCCCGATGGGCCGTCGCCGGAGAGCGTGGGCCGTGTCTCCGGCGGGCTCCCGTGCTGTTCCGTCGCTTGCCGAGTCCCTCGTCGAAGCATCCGACGTCTGGGCAGCGTTTCGCTTCTCGCGCGAAGCATCAGCGCCGCCGGGCGACACCGTCCCGATGGCTCTCAGGCTGCAAGTCTCGCGCCGTAGGCGGCGAAGGCGCGGTCACGTGTCAGCACGGCGAGGTCTTCGAGTAGCGCGTGCGCGATCAGCACGCGGTCGAACGGATCGGCGTGCAGGCGGGGCAGCTCGGCAGCCGCCTCCAGCAGCGAGGCCGTGACGTCGAGCATGCGGAATTGGGCGGCGAGAACGGCGGCCAGGTTGCGTGGCGCGCGCAACCGTCCGGCCTCACGCTTGATCGCGGCCTCCCAGATCGAAACAGGGCTCAGACGGCGGTCGACGGACGGGTCGACGAGCAGCGCTCGCTCTGTGTCGCTCAGATGCGTCGGGTTGCCCAGCGCCCACAACGCGATGTGCGTGTCGACGAGAACGCCGCTCATGCGGTGTACGGCTGGAACTCAGGCAGCGGCTCGTCGAAGTCCTCGCCGATCTCGATCTGGCCGGCCAGCGCACCCAGGCGCACCGGCGGATACCTCACGCCGACGGCGACAAGTCGTACCGCCGGCGTTCCGTCCCGCGCGATGATCACCTCGTGGCCGCTCTCGGCCGCGGCGACCAGCTCGCTGAGCCGGGTCTTGGCGTCGTGCATGTTGACCTGCATTAGCTAGCGATGGTAGCTAGGCAGGCTCGGAGACGCAAGACCTGCGCGAGAGACCGGGGCCCTGCTCGTGAGCACCGCCTCCTACGCGCGCGGGCGCTCGGAGATCGAGCGATACGCAAGCGACCGGGATGCTCGTCGCACGTGCCGCCGCGAGCGCGGGCCGCACGCCGAGCGACGGTGCGCGATCAAAATGGCGCTTGTTGGGGAACCATCCCTCGACAGCGACGCAGGAGGAAGAGCATGGCATCAGCGACCAGGATCGGGACCGCAGGACTGCAGGGTTGGCGGCGCAAGGTCGGCGACGTCGTGGCCGAGCCACTCGCGCAGCGCACCCCGCTGGCCAGCGAGCAGATCAGGGCGGCGGTGGGGGCGCTGTTCTTCGTGCTCTCCGTGATGTACGTCGTCAAGACGCTGAGCGCCGCGACGCGCGAGCTGCGCGAGAGCTGATCCGCTCCGGCGCTCGGCGGGCCCGGCCGAGACGCCGCCGCGACGCCTCGACCAGGTCCGCCGGCGTTTTCAAGCCGGGGGTGCGGACGCCTGCGAGTAGCGCAGCGAGCCCGGGGTCGTGAGCGTCTCGCCGGTCTCCAGCAGCGTCTTCAGGCCTGAGAGGATTTGCGGCCAGCCGCCGTAGATCTGGTCGTTGGCGTCCTCGGGCAGCTGATCGTGGGTGACCATGAGCCGGCATGAATCGCCGACCGCCTCGATCTCCCAGGTGACCCTCGACGTCCCCGCGCGCTGGACGTCCTCGCTCCACATCGCCATGTAGCTCTGCACGAGCCGCTTCGGCGGGTCGACCTCGAGGTTCTCGCCCTCGAGGAGCGCTGCGGGCGCTGCCGGATGGGTGCCCACGTAGCTGGAGCCGGGGGTCCAGTCCGAGTCGACGTGGACCCCGAACGTGTACCTGCTGCGCATCGCGGGGTCGGTGATCGCCTCCCAGAGGCGCTGCGGCGTCGTGCGAATGTAGATCTCGAACACCTTCTCCATGGTCTGCTCCAATCTGGTCTTGAGCTCGCTGAGCCCCGCGGCCCAGGGCTCTGCGTACTTGCTCACCCAGCGGTCGTGGACGAGCCGGATCGGGACCGGGTTCAGGAAGTGGAGCTTCTCGCGCCCTCGCCTGCGCGCGACCACGAGCCCTGCCTCCTCGAGCACCCGCAGGTGCTTCATGACGCCGAAGCGCGTCATCGGCAGCCGCTGCTCGAGCGCGCTGAGCGTCTGCCCGTCCTGCTCGAAGAGCTCGTCGAGCAGGCTCCGTCGCGTCGGGTCGGAGAGCGCCTTGAACACCGCGTCCATGTGCGCAGAATACGTGACCGTTGGGTCACCTGTCAATCATCGGGGCTTGGACGGGCGCGATGTCCGAGGCCTTTGGGCACACCCTCTGCGCGGGCCGCCCAGCGCTCGCTCAGGGCGCCGCGCTCGGCCTGGCGATGAGTTCGCCGCCCCCCGAGCGGTCTCATCGTCGGACCACCAAGCTAAGGGAGGCACCATGGCCAGAGTGAGGTTTCAGATCTCGATGTCGCTGGACGGCTTCATCGCAGGCCCCAACCAGAGCGAGGAGAACCCGCTGGGCGAGGGCGGCATGCGGCTGCACGACTGGGCCTTCGGGCTGGCCGCCTGGCGCGCGCCCCACGGCCAGGAGGGCGGCGAGGTCAACGCCTCGAGCGAGGTCGTCGAGCGATCGCTCGAGAACATCGGAGCGACGGTGATGGGCCGCAACATGTTCGGCGGCCGCGGCGCGTGGGGAGACGAGCCGTGGGATGGCTGGTGGGGCGACGAGCCCCCGTTTCACATGCCGGTCTTCATCGTCACCCACCACTACCGCGAGCCGGTCGTCAAGCAGGCGGGCACGACCTTCACGTTCGTGACGGACGGCATCGAGTCGGCGCTCGAGCAGGCTCGGCAAGCGGCCGGCGCCAAGGACGTCGCGCTCGCCGGCGGCGCGAACGTCGCGCAGCAGTTCCTCGCGGCGGGACTGATCGACGAGATGACGATCCACCTCGTGCCGGTCCTCTTGGGGGATGGTGCCCGGCTGTTCGACGATCTCGACGGCGTCGACGTCGAGCTTCAGTGCATCCGCGCGATCGAAGGGCCCGCCGTCACCCACCTCACCTACCGCGTCTCCACGTGACCATCCATCGCGCCCGCGCTCAACGGGCTCGCCGGTGAGCGCAGCGCGTCCGCCGTCTCCGCGGCGCTCACGTTGCGCGGGTGATGGCAGGCCGCCAGATGCCCGCCGGCGTACTCCATGAGCGGCGGCTCGACCTCGCGACAGCGGTCGGTCGCGTGGGCGCAGCGCGTGTGAAAGCGGCATCCGGGCGGCGGCGCCAGGGGGCTCGGCGGCTCCCCCTCGACGATCGTGCGCGGGCGAGCGCGGTTCTGGCGCGGGTCGGGGATCGGGATCGCACCGAGCAGCGCGACGGTGTACGGGTGGATCGGCTTGTCGTAGAGCCGCTCGGCGGGCGACAGCTCGACGATCTTGCCCAGGTACATGACCGCGATCCGGTCGCTGACGTGTCGCACGACCGACAGGTCATGGGCCACGAAGACGTAGCTCAGGCCGAGCGCGTCCTGCAGCTCGCCGAGGAGGTTGACGACCTGCGCCTGGATCGACACGTCGAGCGCGGACACCGGCTCGTCGAGCATGATGAGCTTCGGCTGCACGGCGAGCGCCCGGGCGATCCCGATCCGCTGGCGCTGGCCGCCGGAGAACTCGTGCGGGAAGCGGTTGAGGTGCTCGGGGTTCAGGCCGACGGTCGCGAGCAGCGCCCGCGTGCGTGCGTCGACGTCCTCGCCGTCCGCCGCGCCGCTCAGGCGCAGGGGCGTCCCGACGATCTGGCTCACGCGCTTGCGCGGGTTCAGCGACGACTGCGGGTCCTGGAAGACCATCTGCATCTGGCGCCGCACGGCCGCCAGCTCGCGCCGTCCCGCGCGCGTGATGTCGCGCCCGCGGAAGCGGATCGCGCCACCCGTGCTGTCGGCGAGCCGCATCAGCGCGCGGACGAGCGTCGTCTTGCCGCAGCCCGACTCGCCCACGATGCCGAGCGTCTCGCCCTCGCCGAGGGAGAACGAGACGTCGTCGACCGCGTGCACCGAGGCCACCGTGCGTTGCACCAGGACTCCTGATCGCACCGGGAAGCGCACCTCGAGGTGCTCGACCTCGAGCAGCGCGGCGCCGGCCACGCTCACGAGATCACCGTCTCTCCGAACGCTAGGCCGATCTCCTGGCCGACCTCCCGCCGCG
>DASVEU010000129.1:0-13101 GCA_036380395.1 Gaiellaceae bacterium | reverse complement strand
TGGGATCGTGGCTGCGCGACGCCATCTTCAACCGTGACTACCCGGTCTTGCAGGGCGGGATCCTCTTCCTTGCGCTCGTCTTCGTGTTCGTCAACCTGATCGTGGACATCTCGTACGCGATCATCAACCCGCGGATCAGGTACTCATGAGCGTCGCTCGCCTTCGGCTCGCTCCCGTGAGGGAAACCATGTTTCCCTCACGAGCTCCCTTCTTTAGGGATCGCCTCAGCCCCCGCGCCGCTGAGATCGCCGCGTGGGCTGAGGAGAAGGCGGGGGGAAACCTCCCGGTTTCCCCTTACGCCCCTTCCACCGCTCATCGGCCGAAAGGCAGCCGATGAGCGTCGCGGTCCTCGGCATCGACTGGCAGACGCTCGCCGACGCGATCGGTCTCGGCGCGATCTACGCGCTCATGGCCGTTGGCATCGGCCTCGTCTTCGGCGTCCTGCGTCTCGTCAACTTCGCCTACGGCCAGCTGGTGATGGCCGGCGCGTACGCGCTTGCATTCGCCTCCGAGCGCGGCTGGCCCGTCTCCGTTGGCATCGTCCTCTGTTTTGCGGTCGTGCTCGCCCTCTCGGTCCTCATGGATCAGGTCGTCTTTCGCCCGCTGCGCGGGCAGTCGCCGGCCGTAATGCTCGTCGCCACGTTCGCG
Source organism: Gaiellaceae bacterium (assembly GCA_036380395.1). Taxonomy (GTDB): domain Bacteria; phylum Actinomycetota; class Thermoleophilia; order Gaiellales; family Gaiellaceae; genus 3-1-20CM-4-69-9. The sequence goes on along the minus strand of DASVEU010000129.1, from coordinate 12,453 downwards.
GTCGCCTTTCTCTTGCAGAGCATCGCCCTGTTGTGGTTCGGACCGCTGGGAAAGATTTCGGCCTCTCTGGCGACGTTGAATCAGCCGGTCACGATTTCGGGCGTGAACATTCGCAAGATCGCGATCGTCGCGACGGTGCTGGCGGCCGCCTGCCTGCTGGTGCTCGTCGTACTGCTCGGCCGCACCCGCGTCGGGCTGCACATGCGTGCCGCCGCAATGGACTTTCGCACCGCCGAGCTCCTCGGCGTGCGGGCCGGGCGCGTGATCGGCGCTGCCGTGCTGATCTCGGGCTTGCTTGCAGCGGTGGTAGCGGTGATGCTCACCGTGCAGACGCCACTCGTCACGCCGGATTTCGCCCTGCGCGACACGATTCTGGTCCTGGCGGGCGTCGTGCTGGGCGGCATGAACCGGCTTGTCCCTGCGACCCTCGGGGGGTTCGCAATCGGTTTCGCGTCCGGGCTCCTCGGAGGTGCGCTCCCGACAGACCAGAGTCAGTACCTGCCCACGTTCCTGTTCGCGGCCGTCATCCTGGTTCTGCTGGTCAGACCCGGTGGCCTCTTCACGCGTGAAGGCCAACAGGCGATCGAGCGGGTATGAGGCGAGTCGACTCTGTTCTCCAGTTGCTCGCGCCGATCGCGCTTATCGGCGTCGCCGCGCTCGTCGGAACGATCGTCTCGACGTCGACGGAGACCTACGTGATCAACGCGCTCGTGAACGTCGCCATCGTCGTTGCGCTCTACGTCTTCATCGGCAACTCCGGCGTTCTCTCGTTCGGACACATCAGCTTCGTCGCGGTCGGCGCGTGGGCCGCCGGTGTGCTCTCGATGCCCGTGGAGGAAAAGCCCGCGATCATGCCGCACCTCGCGAGCCTGCTTCGCGATCACACGGTCGGCAACGTCGGGTCACTCGCGCTCGCCACCGCCGTCGGTGCGGCGTACGCGCTCGTCGTCGGCCTGCCGCTGATGCGTCTGTCCGGCCTGGGAGCAGGAATCGCGACGTTCGGCGTCCTCGAGATCACGCACAATGTCCTGCGCTACTGGGAGAAGATCGGGCCGGGACTGAATACCTTCTCCGCGGTCCCCGAGACAACCGGGCTCCAGCAAGCCTCGCTGGGAGCCATAGTGGCCGTGGTCGTTGCCTTCGCGTACAGACGCAGCCGGTTCGGCAGGCTCCTGAGCGCGACGCGCGAAGACGCGGCCGCGGCGCGCGCCGTCGGCGTGTCGGTGTACCGCCAGCGGCTGATCGCGTTCGTGCTCTCGGGCGCGGTGGCAGGGTTCGCGGGCGGTCTCTACGTCCACCTGCTCCCCGTAAATACCGAGTCCGTCTATCTCGACCTCACCTTCCTCACGCTGGCGATGCTGGTGATCGGCGGCGCGACCAGCCTCTGGGGCGCCGTGGTGGGAGCGCTGGCCGTCAGTGCTGTCGACTCGTTCCTCGCCGAGGCCGAGAGCGGCATCCACGTCTTCGGACAGTCGCTCGACCTCCCGGCCGGTACGCGGATCGTGGTCGTCGGGGCCCTCATGGCCCTCGTCCTGATCCTCCGCCCGGCGGGGCTCACCGGCGGCCGGGAGCTCGCATTCCGTCAGCGCCGGCCCCTGCGCGTTCTGACAAAGTTCGCCAAATGACCAATCCGAAGTTCGAGCAACTGAAGGAGCGGCTCGCCGAGACGCAGGACCTGACGAACGCCGCCACCCTGCTGTCCTGGGACCAGCGCGTGATGATGCCCCCGGGCGGCGCCGCGGCCCGCGCGGAAGCGACGGCGACGGTCAGCCGTCTCGCGCAGGAGCGATTCGTCACGGACGAGATCGGGCGCCTGCTCGAAGACCTGCGCGACCTCGAGGAGAGCTCGGACTACGACTCCTTCGAAGCGAGTCTGATCCGCGTCACGCGGCGCGACTACGAGAAGGCCACCCGCGTCCCGCCGGAGCTCGTAGGCGAGATGAGTCGGACGTCGACGCTCGCTCTCGCGGCCTGGGGGCCCGCAAGGGAAGAGTCGAACTTCGAGGCTCTGCGACCGCACATCGAGAAAAATCTGGAGCTGCGCCACCGCTATGTCGAGTGCTTCGATGCGCCCGACGAGACGTATGACGTCCTCCTCGACAACTTCGAGCCGAACATGAAGACGGCGGAGGTGCGTGAGATCTTCGACGAGCTCAAGGAGGAGCTCGTGCCGCTGATCCAGGAGATCGGCGACGCAGGGGAGATCGACGACTCGTTCCTGCACGGGGAGTTCGACCAGGACGCACAGCGGGTCTTCAGCTTCGACGTGCTGCGCCGTTTCGGCTACTCGGACGACGAGTGGCGGCTCGACCAGACCCTGCATCCATTCATGACGACTCCGGGCCACCGCGACATCCGGCTCACCACGAACTTCCGTGCCGACGATCTCAGCTCGCTTTTCGCCACCATGCACGAGTTCGGTCACGGGGTGTACGAGTGGGGAGTCGACGAGTCACTTGCGAGAACACCGCTTCACTCGGGAGTGTCGCTCGGCCTGCACGAGTCTCAGAGCAGGACCTGGGAAAATCTGGTCGGGCGCAGCCGCTCGTTCTGGCGGTACTTCTATCCGCGGCTGCAGGAGACCTTTCAGGCGCAGTTGGGCTCCGTGGACGAAGAGGCGTTCTACCGGGGCGTGAACAGGGTGCAGCCGTCCCTCATCCGCATCGACGCGGACGAGGTGACCTACAACCTGCACATCATCCTCCGCTTCGAGCTCGAGCAGGACCTGATCGAAGGCCGCGTCGCCGTCGCTGACCTGCCGGCGGCCTGGAACGCGAAGATGCACGAGTACCTCGGGGTCGAGGTTCCCGACGACGCGCGCGGCGTGCTCCAGGACATGCACTGGGCGGCGGGCGGGTTCGGATACTTCCCCACCTACGCGCTCGGGAACGTGATCTCGGTGCAGATCTGGGAGCGGGCGAAGGAAGACCTCGGCGACCTCGACGAGCGCTTCGAGCAGGGTGAATTCGGCGAGCTGCGCGACTGGCTGCGGGAGCACCTCTACCGGCTGGGGCGCAAGTTCACGCCGCAAGAGACGATCCAGCGCGTCACCGGAGGACCGATCGACGCGAAACCGTACGTGCGGTACCTCCGCGAAAAGCTCGCCCCTCAGGCCGTTTGACGGTCGGGACCGAATCGCCGCAGCTCGAACGGCTGAAGGCCGTCCTGGCAGAGGTCGCGGATCTCTCTCACGCGCAACAGATCCTCGAATGGGACGCCCGCGTGTCGATGCCTCGCGCGGGCGCCGCGGCTCGTGCAGACGTGGCAGCGACAGTGACGCAACTCGCGCACGGGCGCTTCGTCTCGGACGACGTGGGGAAGCTGTTGGCCGACCTGGACGCCGCCGGTCACGATCCGGACTCGGTCGAGGGAGCACTGATCCGGATCACCCGGCGCGAGTGGGAGCGAGCGAGCAGGATCCCGTCCGAGCTCGTCGGCGAGATGGTCCAGGCGAGCGGCGTGGGTGTAGCCGCGTGGGACGACGCGAAAGGCGCGTCGGACTTCGAATCCTTCAGGCCTCATCTCGAGCGTCAACTCGAACTGAAGCGCCGCTACATCGCATGCTTTCCCAAGACGGACGATCCCTACGACGTTCTCCTCGACGAGTACGAAGAGGGCCTCACGACCGCACAGGTCGAGGAGATCTTCGCGCGGCTCAAAGGCGAGCTCGTGCAGCTCGTCGACCGCCATCGCGGCGACTCGGTCGAGGATGTCCAAGGCCCGTTTCCCGTCGAACGGCAGCGCGAGGCAGGGCAACTGGTGCTGGCGGCGTTCGGCTACGACTCGGAATCCTGGCGGCTCGACGAGACGCCGCACCCGTTCGCGGCCAAGCCGGGCGCCGGGGACATCCGACTGACGACTCACACGGACGAGAGAGATCTCACGTCACTCTTTTCGACGATGCACGAGTTCGGGCACGGGGTCTACGAGTTCGACATCGACCCGTCGTTCGCAAGGACGCCGCTCGGCCGGGGGACGTCCAGCGCGATCCATGAATCGCAGAGCCGGACGTGGGAGAACCTCGTCGGACGAAGCCCGGGTTTCTGGCAGTGGTTCTATCCGCAGCTGCGAGGGCTGTTCCCCGACGCGCTCGGCGGTGTCGACGAGGTCTCGTTCGTCCGCTCGGTCAGCGCGGTGCGGCCCGGACTCATTCGCGGCGATGCCGACGAGGTGACCTACGGGCTCCACATCATCATGCGGTTCGAGCTCGAACGGGAGCTGATCGCCGGAACCGTTGGCGTTCGTGATTTGCCGGAGGTCTGGGACGCTCGGATGGAGGAATCACTCGGTGTCGACGTTCCGGACGACGCGCACGGCGTGCTCCAGGACATGCACTGGTCGACCGGCCTGTTCGGGTACTTCCCGACCTATCAGCTCGGCAACGTCATCTCGGCGCAGATCTGGGAGGTCGCGCGCGCCGCGCTCGGCGAGCTCGAGGAGCAGTTTTCCCGCGGTGAATTCGGGCCGCTGCGCCGGTGGTTGAGCGAGCAGATCTACCACCACGGCAGCCGGTACCCACCGCCTGACCTGCTGCGTCGTGTGACCGGATCCGGCATCGATCCCGAGCCGTATCTGAAGTACCTCCACGCGAAGTTCGCGTGACGGTCTGCGTCATCGGTGCAGGAGCCATTGGCAGCCTCTTCGCTGCGCACCTCGCAAAGGTTGTGGACGTGCTCGTGCTCACGCGTCGCAAAGAACACGCGCAGGAGCTGAACGACCGGGGACTCCAGGTCAGCGGCCGGCACGACTTCACCGCGCGAGTGACAGCGGCGGCCGACCCTGACGAACTCCCCGAGTTCGATTTGGGGATCATTGCGACGAAGGCAAATGGCGTCGAAGACGCGGCGTCGTCGCTGGCCGGCCGCTTCCCTGCCGCGACGATCATGACCGTCCAGAATGGTCTTGGTGCGGAGGAGATCGTCCATCGCCACGGCGCGTGGCCACTGATCTCGGCAGTGACGTTCATGAGCGGGACCAAGCACTCCGACACGCACGTGGAATACATCCTCGACACGCCGACGTGGCTCGGGCCGTACGGGGCGACGCCGTTCGATCGCGTCGAGGAGCTCGCCCGGCTTCTGGTCGAGTCGAGGCTCGAGGCGGAGGCTCTGCCCGACTTGCGTCCCGCCCAGTGGTCGAAGCTGATCTTCAATGCGACCGTCAACGGGGTCGCCGCCCTGACCGGGCTGCCGCACGATGCGCACTTCGCCGCCGAGGGTGCCGAGTCCGATCTCGGCCACCTCGTCCACGCGCTCGCGGACGAGGGCAAACGTGTCGCCGTAGCAGAGGGTGTCGTGCTGCACGACGATCCGTGGGAGATGAACGTCCTTGCCACCAGGCGCGGGAGCGCGCACTATCCGTCGATGCTCGAGGACGTCGAGGCGCGGCGACCGACCGAGGTTGAGTTCATCAACGGCGCGCTCGTCCGGGAGGCAGGGCGTCATGGGGTGGACGCTCCTCTGCAGAACGCGATCTACCGACTCGTCGCGGCCAAAGAGGCGTCCTACTCGTGAGGGTCTGCGTCGTCGGGTGTGGGGCGGTCGGCTCGCTCTTCGCCGCGAACCTCGCAGGGCTCGACGACGTCGACGTCTGGGCCTACGACCTCTCGAGAGAGCACGTCGACGCGATCAATCGTGATGGACTGCGCCTCAGCGGGGCGGGCGAGGTACTGGGCCGACTGACGGCGACCTCGGACCCCGCCGCGCTCCCGGCATGCGACTTCGGCATCGTCGCGACGAAGGCGATGCACACCGGGGCTGCGATCGAGGCGACGGCTGCCGCGTTCGTGGGCGGTTGTGTCGCGACGGTCCAGAACGGCCTGGGAAACGAGGAAGCGATTGCAAAACACGCCGAGCGGGTGATTCGTGGCACGACCTTTCCTGCCGGCAAGCTGCTCGAGCCGGGCCACGTCCAGTGGGACGTCAAGGGCGACACGACACTCGGGCCGTTCGAGCCGCGCGCGGCTCCGTTCGAGGAGGTAGAGCGACTCGCCGACGCTTGTACCCGAGCCGGGATGCCGACGACGGCCGTGCGCGACGCGCGCGGTCCACAGTGGCGGAAGGTGATCTTCAACGCGGCGACGAATCCGGTCGGCGCGCTCACGCGGCTGACGCACGGGCGCGTGTGCGAGGACCCTGAGCTTCGGCGCCTCGTCACCGGCCTGGTGGACGAGGGCAAGGCGGTCGCCGCGGCGCAGGGGATCGAGCTCGACGCCGACCCGGAGGACCTGATCGACCACGCGGCCAGGCCGGAGGTCGCCTACGACCACAAGGCGTCGATGCTCCAGGACGTCGAGGCGCACCGTTCGACGGAGATCGACTACTTGAACGGCGGCATAGTGCGTTTCGGTACGGAGCAGGGCGTCGCGACACCGTTGAACCGTGCGATCTGGTCGCTCGTGAAAGGGTTGGAGCAGTCATGGTGAGCCGAGAGGAAATCGACCGCCGCTACGGCCTAGTCCGCGCGGCGATGGCGGAGCAACACCTGGACGCGTTGCTCGTCTGCGGCTCCGAATACACCGGCTTCGAGGGCGCGGTCACCTACATGTCCGGCTTCCAGATCGTCCATCGCTACGCGTACGTCTTGCTGCCGCACGAGGGCGACCCGACGATCATCTTTCCGGCCGAGGCGCGCTACGTCGGGGAGCACAGCGCTTCGTGGATCGAGGATCAGGTCTTCGCGGAGCGGCCCGGCAACTACATCGGCGAGCGCCTGGCCGCTCAGCGCGTGGGCGTGTACGGCCTCGACTACGTGATGGCTGTCCGGGACTTCGAGGGCACGCACCTCCGCGTCGAGCTCGTGCCGTTCGACGTCGAGTTCGACCTGGCACGCGCGGTGAAGAGCGCAGCGGAGATCGAATCCGTGCGCGACTCGGTTCGCATCAACACCGAGGGCTTCTGGGCGTTCCTGGAGGCGTACCGGCCCGGCAGGTCGGCGGCGGAGGTGCTCGCTCCCGCGGAGCAGCTCTTCGTGGAGGAGGGCTGTGGCCGGCTGACCATGAACATGGTCCTCGTCGGGGCGGAGTTTGCGCTCGCTCGCAAGGACACCCTCCTCGGTGACTTCTGCGTCCCGTCGCTCGAGATCGCCGGTCCCGGCGGCCACTGGGTCGAGGTCTCGCGCGCGATCGGCGAGCCTAACGCCGAGGTGAGCCGGATGCTGGAGGCCTACGAGGAATACTTCGAGGCGGCAAAGTCGGCTCTCTGTCCCGGGGCGACGGCTCACGACGTGCACCGCGCGGTCTCGCAGGGCTTCACCGACCGCGGCTATCAACTGGGTCACGTGACGGGGCACTCGATCGGCATGACGATGATCGAGCATCCGAAGATCGGGGAGGGAATCGAGACCGAGGTTCGAGAGAACATGGTCTTCTCGATGCATCCGCATGTCATCGCGGACAACGGTGTGGACTGTCTCTATATGCAGGACACGTGGCTCGTCACCACGGACGGCGGCGAGCCGCTCGCCGGATTGCCGATGCGGATCTTTCGGTCGGGCGAAGCCCGGAGCTAACCGACCCGGGCGGCTCGGAACAGAAGTAGGAGGCTAATGCTGGCCGCAGCGACAGATCGTCTCGCCGAGCTCCGAGCGCTCGAGCTTGAGCCCGCAGCGCGCGCAGAGTGGCGGAGCGATCTGGGCCCGCACGAGAAGCGCCCGCATCAGGCTGGCCCAAAGCGCCAGGTAAGGAAGGAGAAGCTGGCCGCTCATGTCGTTCGTTATCGGCGGAGAGGCCGCTCGGGTTTAGCGGACGATCACGAGCTGAGTCATGCGGGCCGGGTGGAGCGAGCAGAAGAGGCGGTACGTCCCGGGGCGGGTGAAGCGGTGCGCGAAGGTGCCACTCCGCATGCTCGGAGACGCGAACCCGGCGGGGCCGCTTGCGAGGGTGACGTCGTGGTCGACTCCGCCGCGGAAATGCCAGGTGAAGGTCGCGCCGCGCCGCAGCGAGACGCGCTGTGCGCCGAAGGCGTAGTCGCCGACCCAGGTGCCGCGGAGGTTGCGGCGGAGCGGTCCCGTGGGATTCTTGAGGAGCTCAACCTTGACGCGTTCGGCGGTGGAAGGCGCGGGCACGGTCGAGGTGTACGCAGCGCAGGACGAAGAGGGGCTGGGCGCGAGGTAAAGGATCATGATCCCCATCACGCGCACGTGAGGGCGGGAGTTGTCGTACGTCGCAGTGAGCCGCAAGGTGTCACCCGCCCGCACGGGCCTGCCCACAGGATCGGCGAAGCCCGTCATGTGGAGCGGTCCCGGCTCGTGCAGAACGGGCCGCGGGAAGACGAGTCCCCACGTCGGATACGAAGTGAACAGCGACCCGCAGCTCATGTCACTGACATCCAGCGAGACACCGCCGCCGTGCAGGTGGCCACCGGCGGCGACGAAACGGCCGCTTTCCGGCAGCTGGAAATCGGTGGTGCGGGAGACGGTCGCGCCGGGCTTGCCGGTTCCCGCCACGCTGAAGACGGGATCGGCGCGGCAGTTCTCGACGTCGAGCCAGACGGGTTTGACGGCGGTGAGTGGCTCGCGCGTGACGTAGCGGACGGTGTAACGGATCTGCACCACCATCGTATGCGGATGATGGTTCATCAGCATGTACAGAAGTCCCCAGGTGTCCGAAGCGCGGTTGGGATAGCCGTAGCCCTCGGGCAGCGACAGGGCGAAGTGCTCCTCGCCCTCGGCATAGAACCGCTGGGCCCGGAGGCTCGAGGCGTTGCCCGAGTAGTCCTCGATGCCCGAGCACGTGTAGTCCGGCTCGCCCACTTTCGCGAAGACCACGTGATGGAGCATCACGTCCTGCATAGGGACCGGATTCCCGAGGACGTCGACGACCTCGGCGGTCATGCCGACGACGTATCCGTCGACCTGCGGTGAGGGGGCAAGGCGCACGCCTCGCGCCACCTCGAAGGCGGTCACGGTGATCGGTGATGTCTCCAGCACGAGGGTTTCGGTGGCGGCCGCCGCACGGCCGGGGAGGACGAGCGCAGCCAGAGTCGCCAGGAAAACCAGGCGCAGGCCAAGGCGCATCCGAGTGAATCTACCACCGGTACGCGAAGGGTAGAATGGCCGCGTGGGCTGGCTGATGATCGCCCTGCTACTCGGCACCGTTGCGGCCGTCGTCGGCGCGGAATGGCCACGGCTTTCCGGCCGATTCGGAAACGAGGCGCGGCTTCGCCGTGAGCGCGCGCACCGTAAGAGCCAGCTCAAGCTGCTCCGGACGGAGACCGAGGAGTTCGCGGCAAGCGTCGAGCGCGACCTCAACGAGCTGCCGACGATCGAAGAGACCGACCGGAAGCGCTAGGCGGTCCGGCCCTCGGGGTCCGACCCTAGGGCCGAACGAAAGTCGTCCGCAGCGTCCGGGTGTTCGGCAGGATGCGGGCGACGTTCTCCATGTTCTTCGTCTCCTGATAGTCGGAGACGGTGAAGGTCAATGCGTGCCGCCCGCGTGCAATGTCGCCCAGGGACACGCGCGCGTGACCGGATGTGTACGAGGCCGAGACGACGTTGCCGTCGATGTGAACCTGAAGCGACAGCGGATCGACCCCTGAGCCGCGGTCGCTGACGGCCAGTTCGAGGTACTGGTTGCGAGCGCCGAGCACTCGCACAGAAGGAGGCTGGACGTCGCCTTGCCAGAACCGGAAGCGAAACGCGCCGGAGCGCGCGCCACGTGGGGTGTCGAAGACCACGTCATACGCACCGGGAGCGGGGAGGACCACGCCGACGACGAGCCTGTGACGACCGTAGCTGCCGCGGTACGGATTCTGGTCGAACGGCAAACCCGTGTAGCCCGCGAGCCGGTTCTCGTCGCCGGCGCGAACGACGCGCGGCTCGACTCCGACGCCGCGGTTGCGGGCGATCACCGCTACGCCGAAATTCGCGATCCGACCGTGAATGTGGACGCGATACACGACTTCGCGTCCGGTGAGTCGGATCGGGAAGGCAGCGTGGCCGGGCACGACCTCCGGATACCGGTACGACGACACGCGGGCGGCGCCGCGCCTCGTGTCCCCCGCGTATTCGCCCGGGCGTACGAGCGCGATGCGTCGATCGAGCCGAAGCCTCGGCCGCTCGACTCGGAACCAGAAGGGAACCCTGCGCCGGTTGCCCTCGCGCGAGAGGATCACGAACCCGGTCGACTCACCTTCGCGGGCGTTCCGAGGAACGACCACGCGAACGGGAAGGAGACCGGGCACGGTCACCTGAGCCGGAACCGAGAGCAGCGCACCGGGAACGCTGCTGGTGACGTTCCAGACTCCAGTACCTCCGCCTGCGTCCGCGAGGCTGAGCGTGCGCCGCGCAATCGCACGTGGCTTGAGCAACCCGAACGAGAGGGTGGCCGGGCTCGAGAACACGAGCGGCTGATCGGCTCGGACGAGATCGATCCGGCCGCCACCCTCACGCAAGGGGTTGACCTCGGCCGAGCCGCCGTTGTGAACGGGGTCACCGGTGAGTACGAGCGCTGACTTGATCTGCGCGGGCGTCCAGGTCGGGTGACGCTGGCCCAGCACGGCCGCCGCACCGGCAACGTGTGGCGCGGACATGCTGGTCCCGCTGAGCTCGACGAAGCCGCCGCCGGGTGCGGCCGAGAGCACGCTGTCGCCCGGTGCGGTGACGTCCGGCTTGAGGAGGAGCGAGTACGGCGTTGGCCCGGCAGACGAGAAGTCCTCAACGTCGTCTACCGTCGAACTGCCGTGGCCACCGCTCGATGCAGCGACGGAGATCGCCTTCGCAGCGTTCGCCGGTGAGGTGATCGACCCGAAGCCGAATTCACCGAAATCGTTGCCGGCCGCGATTGCCGAGACGACGCCCGCGTCGGCGGCGGCGTTCAACGCCCTCGCGACCACGTCGCGAGTCGGCTCGATCTCGGCCTCGCCGATTGAGAGATTGATGACGTCCATACCGTCGCGCACCGCCATCTCGATCGCGGCGGCGAGCTCGGGTGAGTTGCCGTTGGCACCGAACTCGCTCGGGATGCTGAGGGCCTTGTAGTTGCCCAGGTAGGCGCGCGGGGCAATCCCGGAGAGCCGGAACCCGCTCCGGGTGAGCGTGTTGTTGTTTCCCGCCGCTATACCGGCAACGTGCATGCCGTGGTCGGAGAGATCGGGGTCGAACGGGAGCTTTGCGTTCGCGTAGGCCGGGGTTGCAGGAGCGAACGCTCTGGCGACGATCACCTTGGGTGTCGTGTACGAGGCCTGACCCTTTGGAAAGCCCGGCGGATACGTGTAACCGGTCGGGGCGAAGAACGGGTGCGTTTGGTCGATGCCGTCGTCGACGATCGCGATCTTCATCCCCTGTCCTGCGGTCGCAAGCGTCGGGCCCCAGACCGTCGGCGCGCCGATGAGCTGCGGCGTCCGGTCGAGCAGCGTGTGGTAGCGGACGCTCGGCCAGACCTTTGCGCCCGCCATCCTCGAGAGCGTGGTGAGCTGCGAGCGTGGGACGACGACGGCAAAGCCGTTGAGGACGACGCCGAAACGCCAGCGGACCCTGGCTGCGGGAATCCTCGTGTGGATTCGAGCCTGCAGGAGGCGCTGCGCGGAGTCGAGTCGCAGCAGGTAGTCGCGGCTCGCAGGTGCACGCAACAGCAGGCGATTCGGTCGCGCGAAAGAGGAGAAGGCAAGCGTCCCCTGCCGCGCGAACACCTCGGCGAGCGGCGGCGCTTTCAGCGTCACGAGCACCTCGACGTTCCCGGCATGAGCCGCCGGAGCGAGCGAGAGCGCGAGCAGTCCGCAGATCAGGAGACCCCGTCTCAGGTCGGAAAGCGTATGGCTTTTACCGAATCGAGTCGCAGCCGAATCGAGTCGCAGCCGAATCGAGTCGGCCTTCGGCCATGACTCGATTCGGACCTCCAGGACGTGGTCGTTAGCTGCGGCGGGCGAAGCCCGCCTTCGCCGCGGCCGTAAAGCGAATCGGGAGCGTGGCTAGACTGTGCGTCCGCGCGGATGTGGCGGAATTGGTAGACGCGCACGGTTCAGGTCCGTGTGGGGGCAACCCCGTGGAGGTTCAAGTCCTCTCATCCGCATAGCCAATCAGGCGGATCCGTGGAAGACGCCGACCCGATCTCCACACGCAGTCGTAGCCGGCGCGTCGTACTCGTTTGGGGGAACGTCGGCACCTGCTCGTCTGTTCGGCTCCACAAGAAGAACGACTCACAGCACGTCGGCTTGCCGCTTTACGGGGATCTCTCCCTCGCCTGGAACTGTGAGCCGCTCTCCCGCCATAATTTCTCCTCTCTTGACGCCCCAAGCGCAATGGTCCCGGTCGGGCCGCTAGGCGCAAGCGATTCAGAAAAGACGCAACGTGCGTCAAAAGAGTGCTTTGAGTCTGTCGAGGGCGCGTTAGCGTGGACGAGGGGCCGGGCTCTCGCGGGCCTGGCCGCAGGTCCCCGCGTCCCGGCTCCCGTTCTGAGGTGCCGACGCGCGGGACGAATTATGGAGAAGCGCGGTTGCCCCTTCAATGTTGGGCCCG